>JAKFCK010000563.1:0-7515 GCA_036676685.1 Chitinophagaceae bacterium
GTAGAATCTGAAATTTTACAGGATGCCAACGCTGGCTGGGAAGAATGGCTGCTGCGGTCTGTTAATGAGGGAGAAGACAAACTCGATGCTTTTATCGCGATTTTCGACAGTTCCCCCATCCGCCCTGAAGTAAAGGATGAACTCTGGAATGCCATTGGCATCAATGTGGAAATTGATGTTGGCCGGCACGCCTGTCTCAGCCGCAACCTGGTGCGGTTATATTATCACCGTTCGCTTATCAAAAAAATGACCCGGGAACATCCTGTGCTAAATCCTACACGGGTAAAGCTAAGCAAACCGCAGGCGGAAGAGATCATTTATCAGAGCAGGATGATCCTGGTACGCCATCTCCGCGAGATAGATCCCATCAGTTTTACTGCTGCCGACCTGGTAGCATATTACCAACTGCCAAGGGGACTTTCCATTGCACTGGTGGGCATGGTACCGGAACGCCGGCATCCTATCGACAGTTATATGGGCTATGTGGTTTTTAAGAACGGCCTGCCCGTGGCATACGCCGGTTCGTGGATATTGTTTGACAGCGCGCGGATCGGCCTGAACGTTTTTCCTGCTTACCGCGGCGGAGAATCGCAATACATTTTTCAACAGGTCCTTCTCCTGCACCGCGAGGTGTATGGCTTAAGGCGTTTTAGTGTGGACCCTTACCAGGTAGGGAAAGAAAACAGTGATGGCATTCATTCCGGGGCTTTTTGGGTATATTACCGGGCGGGTTTCAGGCCCCTGCTACAAGACCAGCAGGACCTTGCCGCCAGCGAAGCGCGGAAAATAAAAGCCAACCCCGCATACCGGAGCAGTGGGGCGGTTTTGAAAAAACTGGCCCGCTCAAGGTTGCAATTAATCATCGAAGAGGCCGCTGTGTCCTTCGATGCCACAGACCTGAGCCTCGCCTGGTCGGGGATACTGGCGCGGAAATTTTATAATAACCGCATGTTGGCCACAGCCGATGCGGCAGAAAAACTTGCGGCCATTTTAGGGCTTGAAAACCGGCATGAGCGAAACCTGGAATTTGTTCTACAAAACTGGTCACTCCTGCTGCCTGACGGCGAAACTGAATTAAGCGAAAACAGCCGTTTGATAACAACACTCAAAAAACTTTTCCTGGATAAAGCATCCGGCAGCGAGGAAAAATATATCCGGGAACTCCAGGTTGCAGCAAGCTTACGGCGATATTTAGAACGCGTGGTAAAAGATTATGCCTTTTAACAACAGTAGCAAAAAGGCCTTCCCAGCCTTTACCTGGGCCCGTCAAAAATGCCGGGATTTTTTTTCTTTTTTCATTATTATTTTTGTCGCCCCAAATATTTAGTACACCTAACAGTCGAATGGAAATGAAAAAACTTTTCACGCTTCTCCTCGTGATCAATGTTTATAGCTCCCGCGCCCAGCAACCAGACAGCATACTCACGGATGCACAAAAGATCTACGGCCTCTCCCGTTTTTGGCAGGAGGCGAATTATAACTATGCTTATTTTAGCAATGTGCCCCACCTGGACTGGGATAGTGCATACCAGGCTTTTATCCCAAGAGTACTGGCCACAAAAAATGTGTTTGCCTACTACAGGGAATTGCAACGATTTTGCGCCTTATTAAAAGACGGCCATACCAATGTATGGTTTCCAGGGTACATCAGTAATAACAGGAGCCGCCGTTCTTTCGGTGATATCCGGCTGGAGCTTCGTAATATCGGCGGTAAGCCAATCGTAGTGAATACAGCCGCGGGCACAAAAGACATTGTGCCGATCGGCAGCGAAATACTTACTGTAAATAATATACCTGTGAAGCAGTATATCGATGAATTCGTACGGCCGTTTATTGCACAGTCTACCGGGTACATTACTGAAGACTGGGCTGTGGATTACCTGTTGGACGGATTCAACGGGGACAGCATCCGGATTGGGTTCCGAAAACCTGGCAATACGATGCAAAGCCTGTCATTGAAAAGAGAAGTGAAAACGGATGTTACCTGGTTAAATCCATACAGCAACAGTTTATTCGAATTTAAATGGCTGCCGGGCGGTATTGCAAAAATAGCGTTGAACAGTTTCGATGACCGCAAGATCGTGGATACGTTTATCACGGCATTACCCGCTTTGCAAAAAGCGAAAGGCGTCATTATCGACCTGCGAAAAAACGGTGGAGGTAATTCAGATTATGCTGCTGCCATCCTCTCTTACTTTACCAATGCAGATTCAATTCGTGGGAGCAGATGGTTTACCAGGGAACACCGGGCGGCTTACAAAGCATGGGGTACCTATGCCATGCGGGAGAAGGAGGATACCAGTGAATGGGCGCAAAAGGCGCGGGATTATTTTACAGGTAATGTATGGTTCGAAGGCGGGCAAATGACGGTGCCCAACACGGCTCCGGCGGCAAAGCGAATGTCCACCGTTCCCCTGGCGGTTTTGTTTGGTCACCAGACGGCAAGTGCTGCGGAAGATTTCCTCATCATGCTGGATGGCCTGGGCAACAGGGCCGTTACGCTTGGCCAGCGAAGTTTTGCCAGCACAGGACAACCCCTGCCGTTTTCCCTGCCGGGTGGTGGCAGTGCCCGCATCTGTACCAAAAAAGATACTTACCCGGATGGAAGGATCTTTGTCGGCACCGGCATCAAACCACAAGTAGAAGTTAACCCCACAATTGGAGATTACCTGGGGAATAAAGATGTGGTCGTGGACAAAGCCGTTGTATTGTTGCAGCAGAAGATAAAATAGAGGAATATAATGGGAGCCCGGAGGCGACACTGCTCCCCGGGTTTCGCGTTCACCCAACCCCTTGGTCCGTCCACTTCCTCATTGCTTATTGCTCATTGTTTATTGCTAATTGCTAATTGCCTATTGCTAATTGCTTATTGCTTATTGTTAATTGCCTATTCTTATTCATATACCAAATTCCCGGCGGGCCGCCATCTGCAGCAAACTGTTTATCTTTCCATCACAAGATTCAATTATGAAAAAATATTTCTCCCTGGCCATATTCCTTTTTTTATCAGTTATGGTAATTGCCCAGCAAAAGCCTGCTTATATTTTATACGATGCAAAAGGCAAAAAAGTACGGTATGATAAAATGATCAGGCGGTTGTGTGAAAAAGATATTGTACTCATTGGCGAATACCACAACAACCCGATCAGTCATTGGATGGAACTGGAGATCGCCAAAGACTGCAAACAGCAACGCAGCCTGGTATTGGGAGGCGAAATGTTTGAACAGGATCAGCAGCCCGCCCTTGATAACTACCTGCAGGGAAAACTTACTGCCAAAGGGCTGGACTCGTCGGTGAAGTTATGGCCCAATTATAAAACCGATTATGCCCCGCTGGTAAATTTTGCCAAAGAAAATAAAATTGTTTTTGCTGCTACCAATATTCCAAGGCGTTATGCCGCCATGGTTTCGCGGGGAGGTTTCCCGGTATTGGATACCCTTACGGCAAAAGAAAAAGCATGGATGGCGCCCTTGCCAATGGCTTATGACAGTACTCTTCCCGGTTACAAAAACATGATGACGATGATGGCCGGGCACGGCTCGGCAAATATGCCCAGGGCACAAGCCAGTAAAGATGCCACCATGGCTTATTTTATCCTAAAGTATTTTGTGCCGGGCAATTTGTTCATTCATTTCAACGGCAGCTATCACTCTGAAAACCATGATGGCATTGTGTGGTACCTGAAGCAGGCAGGACCGGCTTTAAAAATTGCCACAATCACCACAGTTTCTCAAAAGGACATTAAAACGCTTTTGGAGGAAAATAAAAACAAGGCGGACTACATTATTTGTGTGGATGAGGATATGACGACGACGTATTAGGGTTGCAGGTGTTTGGTTGGGGGTTGTCCCGATATCGTCACCTCATCGGGTTCTTGTTTTTCTAAAGCTTCTTCGTCGCTTTGAAAAACTACGACGGGTTGCGGGCTAAGGGTTGCGGTTGTGTGGCTCAGAATTTGCAAACACCTAAAGCGGTTGATCCCGCAACAGCGCAAAAATAAGAGAGCCGGATGGACATCCAGCTCTGTTTTGAAATCCAATATCCTATGAAAAACCTGGAACTAAAGTAGGCCTTCATAACTTATGATTTGATGATGGCGATCAGGGAAAACACTGATTGTATAATTTACCAGGTTATCCCCGTGTGTTCCCGCCTGTACTACTGAATAACTTTACAGGAAAACATTCTTGATAACCTACACCCCGAAATACCAGCGCTGCCACATTTCCTACTTACCAGCGTTTGTATTAGCGTCTACCGGGACCCGACTGGTGAAAACCCGCCCTGTTATTTTTTCATAAAACTACAAAACAGGAAATTTTGAATCGTATTAAAAGGTGTGCTGTGGTCCTCCCGGATACACCTGATCCTGCTAAAACTCTTTTCAAACATCGCCGACATTGAAGCTTCTGAATATAGTTGTATGTCCAGGCCACTACATTTGGAAGGGACATTTTCTGAAAAGGTGCCTGGTATTAAATAGCCGTCTTTTTTAATCGCTCTTTTTGCAATGGAAACGTATGTATTGACGGTGTAACTTTCCGTGCCGGCTATTGTGGAATAAAATTTGACCACGAACAATCAAAACTTTTTCGTGGAAGATATTCTCCAAAAGATAACCACCTTCGCCGATTTTGTACATGCCGACCAGGTCCGGAAATATTCCCGCGAGCGTTACATCGCGCACCCGGTCCGTGTAATGGAATGTTGCAGGCGATACAGCAACGATATATCCCTTCTTTCAGCAGCCTTGCTTCATGACGTCCTGGAAGACACAAACGTGGGGAGGGAACCGTTAAGGGACTTTCTTTTATCGCTGGTGAGCCAGCCTGTTGCTGAAAAAACTATGACCATCGTCACAGAACTTACGGATGTATTTGTGAAGAGTGCTTATCCAAAGCTGAACAGGCGGCAGCGTAAAAACAAAGAACTGGACCGGCTTGAAAAAATAAGCCCAGACGCCCAACTGATTAAGTATGCTGATATAATTGATAACTGTATGAAAATTGTGGACGAGGATCCTGACTTTGCAAAAGTTTACCTGTATGAATGCCGGGCCATACTTCGCCGGTTAGATAAGGGTAACAAAGATTTACATAATGAAGCAGTAAAGACCGTTGATGAAAGGATTATGTCTTTAACCGGTAACAAATTGTAAACTGGTACCAGGTAATTTTATGAAATGCGGTTACGAAAGCCGGCTGGCAGCATAGCCATCTTTGCTTTTTATTTTTAATTGCAGGCAACCAGAACGCTCTTATAATCGCAACGCATCTTCACCGCGGAGAATGAGAGATCAAAGTTAACGCGGAATACCTTCCACCTTCACCGCCACCCTGCAACGTCTACCTTCCACCATCCACCTCCCTTATCACCCGGCACGGATTACCTGCCGCGATCACATCAGCGGGCACGTCTTTGGCTACAACACTTCCCGCGCCGATCACCGAGCGGTCCCCAATGCTTACACCAGGGCAAATGACAACACTTCCGCCAATCCACACATCATCACCAATTGTTATAGGCTTGCCGGACTCCAGGCCTGAAGCGCGTTCCGTGTAGTTCAAAGGATGTGTGGCGGTATAAATTTGCACGTTGGGGCCAATGAGTGTTCGACTTCCTATTGTGACTTTAGCCACATCAAGCACTACGCAATTGAAGTTAAAAAAGACGTTATCACCGAGTTTGATATTGCTCCCGTAATCGCAATAGAACGGCGGTTGAAGCCAGAGGTTTTCGCCTGCACCGGGTATCAGCTTTTTCAATATTGCCCGTCGGTCCGCAGGCTCATCTTCCCTACCGTCATTCAGTTCTTTTAACAGCAGCCTGGCTGCCAGCCTTTCTTCCGAAAGTCGCGGATCCAGCGCATTATATAATTCGCCGGCAAGCATTTTGTCTTTTTCTAATTTCATCCTATAAATTTAGGAAAGATTAGTCAGCGGGGAGAACGCGAAATGTAGGGAACACGCAGAGGATCTATGTGAACCGTATTGAATTTTTTATCTCTGCAGCAGATAAATAGTTTCCCGGTACCCCTTTCTTTTTAAAAAGTGTAAAACAACTTTACGCCCCCGGGGATATAACCCGCACCTCCCCTTCGCCAGAAAAAACTGAAGGGTGTTATTTCAGCAAAAGGGTCGTTATCCATTGTGACGCCCGCTGGTAGGTCCGTGACCACAAAATCTTTGGTGCGGCGTCCGATCCCGATAAAAAGATCGATCCCTAATCTTTTTTTACTGTCCAGGAAAGATCGGTGACCATATTTTACCGCCATGCCATATACATCTTTTTTTACTGTATAACCACCGATATAAGTGTATGCAAGGTTTCCGTTGTTGTCAGGGACATCTATCTCGTCCGTTGCATGATAATTTACATGTTTATACAATCCTTCGAGTTCAAAAAATGAACCGCGCGGCACTACAT
This sequence comes from Chitinophagaceae bacterium, assembly GCA_036676685.1. Taxonomy (GTDB): domain Bacteria; phylum Bacteroidota; class Bacteroidia; order Chitinophagales; family Chitinophagaceae; genus Ferruginibacter. Next base: position 6,428 of record JAKFCK010000563.1, read on the forward strand.
TGCTGTTTACGTAAAACCGGATAGCGGGCTTAAACTTGTAACCAACGGATCGGTTGGTCTCCACCGCCGCTCCCACATAACGGCCGGGGGTAAAAAATATCAGTCCCAGATCGGTATAAATTGCCACCCGCCTGTTGAGATTATACCCGATTCCCGGCGTAAAACCACCATCTCTTTCTAAAAAACTGAAAGGATTTAGAGTAACTGTGAATTTATGGGATTGCGCCATGGTCACCAGGTGAGTAAGCAAACCCATCATTACAAAACAAGCGGTCTTCATAAGGCAGTTAAAATGTAAATTAATTTTTGAGCCTGGAGATAAATATTGGCTGCAAAGGGTTGCTCACATCCAGGATAACGATCCCCGATTTGATATAACATACCATTATATTTCCCCGGACGATAAGGTCATAAAATGTCTCATTCAGGGTGGTAAACTCCTGCGAGAGAACGGGGCGGTAAACATCTGACCTGTCAAAAATTGAAAGGCCATTGTTGCCGTTGCAGACATATAATGCGTTGCCGTTTATGGCAAGGCCATATGGAGAACTCATCATAACCCCTCCCATACTTAACGGGGCATTTAGGTTTTTAATATTTACCACATTCAGATTTCCACCGGCACCGTTCAGGTTCCTCGTGGTAGAGTAGGCCACTGAATCTATTGCCACCACGGGATCCTTCCCCGGGATAAAATAGTTGAAGCGGGAGATCAGTGATGGCTGTTCAGGATTTGAAAGCCCGTAAATAAAAATAGCATCATTTGACCCTATGAATAATTTACCCTGGTACTCAAAAATTGTTTCAATATTGAAACCAACGCTGGTTGTTTTTTTAAGCACGGGGGTTTGATTGCTGATGTCGTAAGACCTCAGGCTGCTGTGGTCTACGATGTACAGGAAATTATTGTAGGTGATAAACCTTGTCATTGAACCGTTGGCGCCTGATGAAGCTTCAGTTGCGGTGCTTTCCGGGGATTTCTCGCAGCCCTGTAAAAACACTACAAAAACCACGAAAAGGACTAATAAGGGTTTTACTATCTTTTGCATGCCGGGTTATTTATTTTTTTCAGTTCCCAGCCTATCACC
>JAKFCK010000564.1:0-2867 GCA_036676685.1 Chitinophagaceae bacterium
CCCGGTCTTATCAAACGCAGCATGCATATCAGCATAATGCTGGTAGGTGGTCATTATCGAAGTGTAGAGTTCGGCTACCTCCAGGTAAATTTTTACCAACACCCGCCCGGTATGTGTTGACTCTTTCACGATTGCACTTGTATTAAACAATAGTTCGCTGAGCATATTTTGCTGGGCTTCAACATTTATTTGCTGTTGCAGCAATTGCTCATTCACCTTATCATAGTCCGGCTCATAAGCATAATATGCTCCTCTCACCCTGAGGTATGCAGCAATATCAGCGATATAATCTGCCAACACCTGCTGAATGAATTTGTAAGGGCGCAACCTGTATAGCAACAGGCTGTACAACATATACCATATGCCCCCTGCCAGGGTATAACCTGCATTGATCCAGATCTGTTTGCCCTGCAACGGGGTTTGCAGGCTTAGCACCATGATGATCATTGCAGCAATACCCACCGCAGAACTCCTGTTGCCATAAACCGTAAGCATAGATAAAACGAATCCACAAACCACCAGCATCGTACCCAGTAGAAATACATTCACCGAAGCATAATATACCAATACGGTGATCGCGGTCACCAACAGGCTGCATGCCAACATCCCGGCCAGGCGGTGTTTTACAGCACCCGGTGCATCGGCCACACTTACACAAAGGGCCCCCACTGACAATACTATACCCACCGGCAACATATCAAAATAATGCATCACAAAGGAGGGTAATAAAATGCCTGCCGTAATACGCACGCCTTCGGATGCATACCGGCCGTTGATGAAATTGAGGTATTTTTTAGTATAGCTCATGGGATGGGAAGTTACAAATAACCTATACTATTTAAGGAAAAACGCAGGGCGCCATCCCCGGAATTAATCTAAAAACTATAAAGTCCGGCGACAGATCAATGGTCAATCACGCCGAAAAACTGATAGAAATCAGGATTTTTCAGGATAGAATATAGTTTATTTGTATCCTTAACACGAGAGGTAACATGTTATACGGGTAAGTTGAAAAAGTGTATTACCACCATATTGGCCATTTTGTACATCTGTGCATCCACGGGTGCGACTTTGCAAATGCACTATTGTATGGGTACGCTTGCCGGTTGGGAACTTGGTCACAACGACCCAAAAACCTGCGATAAATGCGGAATGGACAAGGAGGCAGATCAGGATAACGGTTGTTGCAGGGACGAGCACAAATTCTTTAAAGACAACACGGACCAGCAATCTTCCAAAGCAGGCCTGCAGTTGCTGCAATTACTGGCAACAGCATTACCTCCTGCTCGAATAGCCCTTCAAACCTATTATCTCCCTGCGGTAACAACGGGAAATCCTATGAGCCATTCCCCGCCACTTTATCCTGGTTTAGCGGTTTATATCCGCAATTGTGTTTTCCTGATTTAGAAATAATTCCACTTTATTACCCGGGCTACTTACATGCCGGGTTATCGGCATTTCCCAATACCGGGTTTGGCCATTCCTGATTCACCAATAAATCATAAAAAATGAAAACAATTAAAATGCTGATGATGGCAGCTTTCACCATCCTCTCTGTTGCTGTATTTGCACAGGTAGATACAAAAACAAGTACAAGTCCTTCAGGCCAGAAAAAAGATCAACAAGCGTACAGTTGTCCTATGCATCCTACTGTAACCAGCGACAAACCCGGGAAATGCAGCCAGTGTGGCATGGAGCTAATGAAATCTTCAAAAGAGAAAATGAAAATGGCTACCATGAAAATGTATAGCTGTCCTATGCACCCGGGTGTGACAAGTAACAAACCCGGCAAATGCCCCGACTGCGGTATGGAACTAAAAAAAAACAAACCAGTTAAGTCCTGGTCCTGCCCTATGCATTCAGAAATTACAGGTGATACAGCAGGCAAATGCACTAAGTGCGGAATGGACCTTATACGTTCCTCTAAAGAAAAAATGAAAATGGACGTGATGAAAACGTATAGCTGTCCCATGCATCCTGGTGTAACCAGCGACAAGCCCGGTAAGTGTTCCAAATGCGGAATGGACTTAAAACAAAACAAAGGGAAATAGGATTCTCATTTAGCAAATGAAACTTAACGTGAAAAAATGGTTCGAAAATTAATTGAAATGGCCTTGCGCAACAGGCTTGTGGTACTGCTTGTAGCCGCCGGCCTGTTTGCGTATGGTATTTATTCCCTTGAGAAAAATCCGATTGACGCTATTCCTGATCTGAGTGAGAACCAGGTGATCGTATTTACAGAATGGATGGGCCGCAGCCCGCAGGTAATAGAAGACCAGGTAACTTATCCGCTGGTGAGTAACCTGCAGGGCATTCCAAAAATAAAAAACATCCGGGGATCCTCTATGTTCGGGATGAGTTTTGTCTATGTAATTTTTGAAGATAATGTAGATATCTATTGGGCCAGGACAAGGGTATTGGAACGGCTGAATTTTGCCCAGCGATTGTTGCCACAGGGTATTACCCCAACCCTTGGCCCGGATGGCACCGGTGTGGGACACATCTTCTGGTATCACCTGGACGCACCCAAAATGGATTTAGGGGAGCAAAGGGCTTTGCAGGATTGGTACATCAAATTTGCCTTGCAGACCGTTCCCGGAGTTGCAGAGGTAGCATCGTTTGGCGGCTTTGAAAAACAGTACCAGTTAGTAGTTGACCCGGTAAAACTGCAGTTTTATCATATCTCGCTGATGGACGTGATGAACAATGTGAAAGCCAACAACAATGATGTAGGCGGCCGAAAATTTGAGATGGCAGATATGGCCTATATCATCCGGGGGCTGGGTTATATCAAAAGCAAGGAAGACGTGGAAAACATTGCGCTGGGCAATAACAATGGTATACCGGTAAGAGTAAAAGATATAGGT
>JAKFCK010000565.1:0-2494 GCA_036676685.1 Chitinophagaceae bacterium
GATCCTGTAATTCTTTAGCAGCATCCCTTTTCGCAGGCACTTTTGCAGGTGCAGATTTTTTAGTTGCTTGTTCCATACGTTTTTGATTAAATGTTGTGTTTTAATGATTGTACAACATCACGTAGTTCCTAATATCATGCCTGATAATTCTATAATATAAAAATGCGTGGTGCTGTATTAATTGGGGAAACAATACCCCGAAGCTGGAGCTGACCAGGTGATGTTTGGGCGGACTTTTGTGCCTGGAATATTTTTTCCCGCTAAGCTATTTACCGGTTATTATTAACCAATAAAATCTTTGATTGTTCCTGTCAAAACCGGGATGTCCACTTTTTCCAGCGGGTGCGGCGTATCGGCAAGGATCCTGCATACGGCATTCGGCAGAACGCCCGCTATCTGTGCAGTTTCATCCGGCCCCACCATCCTGTCTTTTTCGCCCACCATGAGCAGGCAATGATGCCTGATTCCTTGGTAGCACGACAATTTCAACGTATTGTCTGCACCTAAGGCAGAGAGCATTAATTTCGTTTGCTCCAGCACGACTTTCCAATCATTAGGCGCGTGCATTTCCCGTAACTGCATCGCAAAGGCAGGAAACTTTTCCAACAAAGTATCTGCATCAAGCATAGCTGACTCTTTTTCCGCTATCTCCGGCGTCCTGGAAAACCTTGTGCCCAGCGTAATTATTTTTTCTACCCTCGCCGGGAAATATTTCGCCAGGTAAAAACCAACATAACCTCCCATGCTATAACCAAAAATGTGGGTTGAGATGACACCATGCTCATCCAGGTAAGCAATCACTTCATTAGCAAAAAGGGAAATGGAAAAAGACTCCCGGGGCAGGGGAGCGCCGCCGTGCCCGCTGAAGTTCATGGTGTGGATCAAATAACGTTCAGCAAGCGGTGGCGTAAGCGCTGCAAAATGATCCTTCGCGCCGATAGCACCGTGCAATAAAAGAAGATGTTCCATGAGCGGCAAGATAGATAACATCTGAAAAATGAGGGCTGTATTATGCTGGTAAAGGCTTCCCATTTTGAATAACGCAGCACTACATCACATCCTGGTAATATTTAACGGATGTAGAAATTTTCATTTTAAAAAACCAACCACGAGCGGGGTGATCATAATCAGCATTTAAGTAGCTATTGATCATTAGTAATCCGAAAGGGCCGTTTTTTCTTCGCATTATGAAAAAAATATTCACAAACATGCTCAGTTTACTTTCGCTCTGCTCTGCCGGGCTTGCGCAGAAACAGGTGAGTATGGAACTGGGTGCGATACGAAATACCCAAAAACCCATCAACGGCATTAACCTCGGCTGTTTTTATCATTTTAATAAATTGTTTACTGCCGGGCTGGAGGTGAACCGTTTTTTTCCAGTACAGCTAAAATCGGAAGCTGCTGGTATAGAAATGTCTGCTTTGGATATTGAGCTGAATATGCATTACCTCCTGGAAGTGTACAAGGGTTTTCATGTGTATCCTGTGGCCGGCGTTGGATACGACACGGACACCGAGAAAGGACTTCGCCCTGCAGATAACCACACTAAGATCTTCTGGTCTGTGAACACCGGATCAGGTGTTTTATGGGAGTTCGGAAAATGGAGTCCCCATATTGAATATATTTTTGCCTGGGGGCAGGAGCACCAGGAATTCCTGTTAGCGGGGTTAAGCTATGAAATCTCCTTTTCCCGGACCCGACACCAAAGGTGAACACCGGGCGTTAAAGGGCGTGAAAAAAAATACACAGGTTGTCCAAATTTACAGACAGGTGCCTAAGGTTTTAGAACGTAACCAGAATAACCAGCTTGGCACGATTTTTTTCCCTATCCTGGTATTGTTAACGTAAAATCTACAGTTATGGACAAGATGGAAATAAAAGGAAACTACAATGAATGGAAAGGAAAATTAAAACAGGAGTATGCGGATCTTACAGACGATGACCTGAAGTATGAAGAGGGAAAAGATGAAGAATGGTGGGGCCGTATTCAAAGGAAAACAGGTAAAGCTAAAGACGATTTAGTGAAATGGTTGAAAGACCTTGGCTAAAATAAAAAAGGCTTCTTTAGGGAAGCCTTTTTTACATAACGGCCGTGAAAAGGGCAGATATTATCTCCCGACTACAACGATAAATTGTAAAATTTAGCCTGATTCTTGATAAAATAATTCCATCGATTCATGAACAGGAATACCCCTTTTTAAGAGCCGTCATCCTTACCAGGATTTTTTAAAAGAAGAATTTTTTAACCTTAAACCAATAAGATGGCCAGGGGCATAAAAAAAATAAACGTACAACAAATTTCTACTCTTCCAAAATGTCCTACCGGTATTACCGGCCTGGACGAAATTACCGCGGGCGTAGAGCTTGCCCGCCATTTCGATGGCCTTCTCGGGGGTCACGTTGACTCGCCCCTGCTGGGCCATGGCGGTTGCCAGCGACCTCAACCCCGGCACCTCGCCGGCGCTGTCGCTGCGCCTGATGCTCAACATGGCCT
>JAKFCK010000566.1:0-3102 GCA_036676685.1 Chitinophagaceae bacterium
GTTATTCAATTACATTTCCAGCCACGACCTACAGGAACCCCTTAGAAAAATACAAATTTTTGCCAGCCGGATCCAGGCAAATGAAAATGAGCAACTTTCCCCGAGGGGCCAGGATGACCTGCACCGCATGCAGGAGGCTGCTTTCCGGATGCAATCGCTCATCGAAGACCTGCTGGCATATTCCCAAGCTACCACAACAGAAAAAATATTTGTGAACACAAATCTTGCTGATCTTGTAAAAGAAGTGATATCCGGCTTCAATGAAGAGATACAGTCCCGCAATGCGCGGATCGATGCCACGGAAATGTGTGAGGTCCGTGTGATCCCGTTCCAATTTCGTCAACTCCTGCAAAACCTGATCAGCAACGCCCTGAAATTCTCCAGCCCGGAGAAACCGGTGCACATTCAGATCAAAAGCACCATTACGGATTACGAAAAACTAAAAAATGAAAACCCGGGATTATTTAACCCGAAGGTGGGTTTGCCCAGGAATGGAAACGGGAAGGAGAATGCGTATTGCCAAATTTCAGTCTGCGATAATGGCATTGGGTTTGAGTCGCAGTACAAGGAGCGGATCTTTGAAATTTTCCAGCGTTTACATTCAAAAACAGCTTACCAGGGTACGGGTATTGGTCTCGCCATTGTAAAAAAGATCGTAGAGAATCACGACGGCGTCATTCATGCCAGTAGCCAGCCAGGGCAGGGTACCTGTTTCGATATCTATATCCCGAAATAATATCAGCCTTCCATATTTTCCAGCATGTCTGCGGTCATCCTGGCCAGGTCGTACTCCGGCTTCCAGCCCCAGTCTGCTGTAGCAACTGAATCATCAATACTTTGCGGCCAGCTGTTGGCAATCGCCTGTCGATAGTCAGCTTTGTAGGTTATTTCGAACTCCGGGATATGATTTTTTATTTCAGCCGCAATTTCTTTTGGAGAAAAACTCATGGAAGAAATATTATAGGATGTGCGAATGCTGATCTTGCCTGCCGGGGCTTCCATAAGTTCTACGGTAGCGCGGATAGCGTCCGGCATGTACATCATAGGCAGGTAAGTATCCTCCTGTAAAAAACATTCATATTTTTTCTCTGTTTTGGCATCCATGTATATTTCCACTGCGTAATCAGTAGTTCCTCCTCCCGGCGCGGATTTGTAACTGATCAGGCCCGGGTAGCGCAGGCTGCGCACATCTACGCCATATTTGTGAAAATAATAATTGCACCAGAACTCCCCGGCATATTTGGAAATACCATAGACTGTTGTAGGTTCTATGATCGTTTTTTGCGGGCAGTCTTTTTTTGGAGAAGTAGGACCGAATACCGCTATCGAAGAGGGCCAATATATTTTAGTGAGTTTTTCTTCTTTTGCAATATCCAGCACATTCAGCAGGCTTTGCATATTAAGGTGCCAGGCCAGCGCCGGGTTTTTCTCCCCGGTGGCAGAAAGGATGGCGGCCAGTAAATAGATCTGGGTTATGCCCTGCCTTATCACCTGCACATGCAGCATTTCCTTATTCATCACATCCAGGGAAACATAAGGCCCTGTACCATGTAATAAAGGATTTTCTTCCCTTAGGTCGGATGCCACCACGCTGCTGTTGCCATAAATTTTTCTTAACGCTAAAGTAAGCTCAACTCCTATCTGGCCTGAAGCGCCGATCACCAGGATTTTTTCTTTTTGCATATTCGGGTAGTGTTCATTTTTAAAACGGCCTCAAAAGTACAAAAGCAATTGTAAACTGCTGGGGAAAATACACGAGCAATGAGCAATTGATAATGGATAATGGAGAATTGATAACGGATAGTGGTTACCGGGCGGAAAGTTCGAGGGTAAAGAAGAATTCACATTAAATAGCGGGCTATGGACCAAGGACTATGGACCATGGACTATCCTTCTTATCGGACGACATATCCCAGCACCGCGCACGATTTTTATTACTTGAGCAATAGATATATGGTCCTCTTTTATGAATTACTCTGTAATGTTGGCCTCCACCATTTTTGATCCGGCATTCCTCGTGTACAGGCCAACCAATACCAACGAAACGCCAGCAGCCGTATACAAGCTTAAGGGTTCATTTAACAAAATAGCGGATATGATGAACCCGAATATAGGACAAAGAAACAACCAATAGGATGCTTTTGCAGCGTTTACTCTTAACAGGTATAACCAGCATTGCACTGCACCGATGGAAACCGGCAGGATGAGCCAAAACGTACCTGACCAGAAATTGAAATCGAAACTATTTTTTTCTCCTTTATAGGTAAACAGTAATACGGGCAGAAGAAAAATACCCCCCAACAAAGTTTGCCAACCATTAATAGCAATCAAATGCAGGCCATTCCAGTTGACCCGGGAAAAATAGATCGCTCCTGCGGAGTAAGCGATCATGCTGGCCAGGATGATGAAGATCCCGTCCAGGCTGGCATAACTTGTTTTAAGCAAAGGGTACGCGGCCAGCATCACACCAGAAAGGCATAACAAAAGACTTAACACGGTTTTTGTCCCGATAGGCTGCTTTAGAAAAAATGCTGCCATCAGGCTGATCATCACCGGGTTCATTCCAACAGCGAGTGTACCCAGGCCTGCAGAGATCTTTTGCATCCCGATCACGTAAAGGCCAAGATAAATGCTGATGTTGAGCAAACCGTAGATCATGATAAAACGCCATTCGTTGCCCTGAGGGCGCCGGTAACTTTTAACGCCATGCGCGAAAAGCAACAGGATGAAACCGGCAATGAAAAAACGTGTGACAGCAATGACGAATGGTTGCGCAGACAACAAAGCAATTTTGGTGGCGGCGGATGCGGATGCCCACAATACGGCAAAGATCAACCCTATCCCCGCAAGTTTCCAGTTCATGTGAGCAGCATTGTTTTGCAGGATGAAAAATCGTTGTTGAATCGAACAAAAGTGGCTGGATAACCTTTTTCTATCTTTCCGAGTTGGCGCTCCATCCCTATCGCCCGGGCCACATTTATTGTGGCCATCTGCAAAGCTTCCTGTAAAGGTATACCGACATAATTAATGGCATTATACACAGCTTCCTGCATGGAAATCGCGGCACCGGCCAGATTCCCCTCCGCATTCCTGTAAAAGTCA
>JAKFCK010000567.1:0-14963 GCA_036676685.1 Chitinophagaceae bacterium
GAACACATTCGTGATATAGTTGGTTATGGTAATTTTTTGCACGTGTTTTCCCGCAGAATTAATAATGTCTAAGGTACCATTTGTGAAGGGTGTTTTTACATACAGGATTTTATCCGCTGGATTAGGCCAGATAATGACTTTGCCCGCTTCACCAATCTGTACCCACTTTACCGGGGAAAATAGTAAACCGGTTTTCCCGCTCATAGTCTTAACCCGGTAGTAATTAATACCTTCTAAGGGATACATATCCAGGTAGGAATTGTCTTCCTGCAAATTGCCTGCTACAGCAGATATTTTTTCCCAGGTTCTTTTGTCACGGCTTCTTTCCACTTCAAAGGGAATCGTATCCCCCCGTGGAGCAATTGCCCAACTGATCATTACGCTACGGTCAGGGCGGCCGGGCTGTAAATCAAATCGTATGAATGCTTTGGTTTGGGCGACCAACAGGTAAGGAAGAGTTTGCAGAAAAATAAGCATCATCGCCCTGATGATTTTTGAGCGCTTCATATTTTTCTTTTTTAAGACCAAATATATAACTGGAGACTGCAGTTTTCCAATGATTTCAGGCAACTAAAACTATGATTCATATTACCTTCAAACAGCAGCAAGCACCAGGATGCTTCTATGACGGCAGGTCATTCCCAGTCCCGTGAGTTTAGACACTTAACATTTTTATATGTAATTTTTTTAGGCCATTTTGAGAAAAGTTGTAATTTCATTCTTCACCAAATAAAAAGGAGGTATTCATGTCTACAGATAAATCATGGACGCCTTCGGTTATTATCGCGTAACCGGGCTTCTCCGTAAAAATAATCTGGGCTTTCAGAGCCGGGCCATCAACTTTTGTTGATGGCTTTTTGTTGCTATAATGGGGGTTAATGTTAAAATAACGACATAAACCTCTTTGCCGGTTATTACAGCTAAACGCCGCAGTATTATACCAGTCAAATTGACAAGGGCATGTGGTTTGATTAGCTTACTGCATGTTTATGAGTGTAGTCAGCCGTTATTGGGGTATTTGAAATTCATAAACAATATTCTAAACAGTAAAAAATAATGATATGTCGGGTATAGCTGAAGCGCAACGCTGGGTTGCAGCAAAACAAAAGGAAATTGTAATAGAAAGGACCTTAAATCTACCGGTTGAACTAGCCTGGAGGGCCTGGACTGAACCCGAGACTTTTAAAAAATGGTGGGGTCCAAAGGATTTTAAATGTCCTTATTCATCCATAGATCTGAAACCAGGGGGGAAATACCTGCACTGTATGCGTTCCTCCCTGGGGGAGAGATTTTGGTCAACCGGGCATTACAATGAGATCGTTCCCTATAAAAAGCTGGTGTTTACGGATAGTTTTTCAGACAATCAGGGGAATATCATCCCCGCGGACGATTTAAACCTGCCAGGAAAATGGCCTATGATGTTATTGATCTCGATTTCATTTGAAAGCGCGGGCGATACCACAAGGATGATCCTGAGGCACGAAGGGATACCTTCGGAATTATCAGGAGAATGTATCATGGGCTGGAACCAGTCATTTGATAAAATGGAAGCCATCGCAGCCTGGTAAACCGGGAATGATTTAACTGCCTTGAAAGAATAGACCGCATAGCCGGGGGTCAGTATAATCTTTCACAACGGCCAGCACATTGTTAAATTTTTCAAATTCCTGTTCTTCGTGCAGGGTGGTTAGCGCAATACATTTCATCCCGGCATTTAAAGCTGATTCCACACCTTTGGTGGAGTCTTCAAAAACAATACATTCGTCATGTGTTGCACGGAGTTGTTTAGCACATTTTAAATAAGTTTCAGGATCAGGTTTACTTAATTGTACATCGTCCGCGCTTACGATAACATCAAAATAAAGACGAATATCAAGGTTGTCCAGTATAAAATCAATATTGATCATGATAGCTGCCGACCCGATGGCCATGCCAATATTTTCCGCCCGGGCTTTCCTGAGAAAATCGTGCAGGCCGGGGATTAGCTCCACGTGAGGTTTATAATTCTGCTGGTATTGTTGTTCTTTCTGCAGGCTCATCTGGTGGGTTTCTTCTTCAGTGAACCTCCCGGGGAATAACCTTTCTACAATTTCTTCATTTTTACCATAACATTCCTTCTTCATCTGCTCCAGGGAAATGGCGGCCCCGTGGTTGTTCAAAACCTGGTGCCATGCGTTGATATGGTAATCCATGTCGTTCACCATTGTGCCATTGAGGTCAAATAAGAAATTTTTCTTTTTATTCATCTAAGTAATATTAAAAAAGTCGCCCATGTTTGCCTGGGCAAATTACATGGGCGACAATGAATTCATTTATTCAAATCTTTGCTACGACCTTACCAAAACTTAGCGTAAAGGGCGATTATTAAAAGCAAAGTAACTACGATCAGGGCAGTTGTTTGCGGCTTTAATTTGAACATTTCCTTATCCAGCTCGAATGCTTTCGGATTTATTTTAGGTCCGGCCATACTTATAATAACCATCACCAGCATGGTGAACATAAAAGCCAGGCCCATACAAATATGGAAGGGAATCTCAAATCCCCCTTTGCCATTGGGATAAGCGGTATACAATAAGGTGTCGTTGCCAAAAAGGGCAGGCGCAAACTCATTGAAGAGGACTGATAACAAAAAGCCCGTGATCAGGCCTGCTATGGCCGCTGCACCGGTAGTCCTTTTCCAGAACATACCCAGGAGGAACATTGCAAAAACACCCGGGCTGATAAATCCTGTATATTTCTGGATATACGTGAAGCCGCCAACACCACCGATGCCGAGCACGTCACTCCAGGTAAAGATTACAGCAAGAATCATGGCAGCAAATACGGCAAACCTGCCAATGTAAACCTGTTGCTTCTCACCCGCATCTTTCTGGAAATATTTTTTATGTATATCCAGGGTGTAAATAGTTGAGATACTGTTAACCTTACCCGCAAGGGAGGCCACAATAGCTGCCGTAAGTGCCGCCACTGATAAACCTTTGAGCCCTGTGGGTAAAAAGGTAAGTATTGCAGAATAGGCACCATCTTTTCCACCAACAAGTTGTGGCAGGTGTCCGCCCTGGTATAAAACATAAGCAGCGATACCCGGTAACATCACGATAAGCGGCATCAATAATTTGAGGAAGCCGGCAAAAAGGATACCTGTGCGGGCAGTCTGCAGATCCGCTCCCAGGGCCCTTTGCGTAATATATTGGTTACATCCCCAATAGTTCAGGTTGATGATCCAGATACCGGCAAGGTAAGAAAGGATACCAGGGAAAGTGAGGTATTTACTGATATCATTCTGGGAAGATTCAGCAGTGGGCCTCGGTATGATCATTTTAAAATGGTCCGGCGCTTCCCGCATTAGTACTTTGAAGCCGGCAATTGCATTCTGGCCAACTCCAAAATATTCGCCTACAGTTGTTAAAGCAATGTACGTGGTTACCAATCCGCCGATGATCAATACAGCCACCTGTATCACATCCGTATAAGCCACCACTTTCATACCGCCAAGCGAAATAAGCAATGCAAATACCGCCAGGCCCACCATGATCACGTGCAGGTATTCTCCCCCTGCAAGGCCGTTGATGGCTACCGCACCGAGGTATAAGATAGAAGTGAGGTTTACGAATACATAGAGGAACAACCAGAATATTGCCATGATCAATGCAGTGGACTCATTATACCTTGTCTTTAAAAACTGGGGCATGGTATAAATGTGGTTCTTCAAATAAACGGGGATGAACCAGATGGCGATAATGATCAGGGCGATAGCAGCGATCCATTCGTAAGCTGCAACTGCAATCCCCAGGAAAAACCCTTCACCACTCATCCCGATAAACTGTTCTGCTGAAATGTTGGAAGCGATAAGAGAGGCACCGATCGCCCACCAGGTCAATGTGCCTTCTGCGAGAAAATACGCTTTGGCGTCATGTTCATTTTTTTTCCGTTTCCGGTAAATGCTGTAGCCATATCCTGCCACTACAATAAAATAAATAATAAATACGAGGTAATCGGCAAAAGCAAGATTCTTATCCATGCACAGTAGTTTTGATTGGTTTAAGTAAACTGATTTTTAAATGTATCGAATAGTTATGATTTATCTGTAATAAACTTCGCTCCAGCGAAGCTCGTTTTTAAATTGGTACAGGTCTGTTTGTTTGCCAATGCGCACATATTCAATGCCAGCCATTTCTGCAAAGTCTTCCATATGTTCTGATGTAAGATTCTGGCTATAACCTGTATGATGCGCACCACCGGCCAGTATCCATGCGGCACAACCGTCATTCATGTTAGGGTAGGGTTTCCATAATACCCTGGCTACAGGAAGTTTCGGAAGTTCATGTACCGGCTCCACAGCCTCCACTTCATTTACCAACAACCGGAAGCGGTTGCCCATATCCACGATGGATGCATTAAGTGCAGGGCCGGCTGCTGAATTAAATACCAGTCGCACCGGATCTTCCTTGCCCCCGATGCCCAACGGGTGAATTTCGCAGGAAGGTTTATGGCTGGCTATGCTCGGGCAGATCTCCAACATGTGCGATCCCAGGACGAGGGGATTGGCGGGATCAAAATGATAGGTGTAATCTTCCATAAAACTGTTGCCGCCTTTTAGCCCGGTGCCCATCACCTTCATCGCCCTTACCAATGCCGAAGTTTTCCAGTCTCCTTCACCGCCAAAGCCGTAACCATTTGCCATCATCCGCTGGGAAGGAATTCCGGGCAACTGTTTCATACCATGGAGGTCTTCAAATGTATCAGTAAAACCTTTATAATTTCCGTGCTCTAAAAAATATTTCATACCCAGTTCAATCTTAGCCGCATCACGCAGCGACTGGTATTGTTTACCCTCTTTTTTCAGGCCATCCACTACGTTATAAGTATCAAAATATTCCTGTGTGAGTTTATCCACGTCTCCATCACTTACTTCGCTGATCACTTTCACAAGGTCGCCTATGCCATGCGTATTTACGCTATAGCCAAACTTCATTTCAGCTTCCACCTTATCACCATCCGTGACCGCCACATAACGCATATTGTCTCCAAACCGGACAAATTTTGCGCCCTGCCAGTCGTTCCAGCCAGCCGCAGCTCTTGCCCAGATGTTTATGCGTTCTATTACATTGGCGTCCTGCCAGTGCCCCACAACCACTTTTCTTTTCAGCCTCATGCGGCTCATGATAAAACCAAACTCCCTGTCGCCATGAGCACTTTGGTTGAGGTTCATAAAATCCATGTCAATATCGTTCCATGGAATATCCCGGTTGAACTGGGTGTGCAAATGCAACAGCGGTTTATGCAATATTTTTAATCCACCGATCCACATTTTGGCAGGAGAAAAAGTATGCATCCATGCAATAATGCCGATACAGGTTTTGGCTGCATTGGCCTCCGCACACACGGCATAAATTTCTTCCGGTGATTTAACGGTTGGTTTAAAAACTACTCTCACGGGGATCTCTCCGTCTGCGTCCAATGACCTGGCGATCTCCTGTGAATGTTCAGCTACTTTTTTTAGTGTTTCTTCGCCATACAAATCCTGGCTGCCTGTGACAAACCAAACTTCAAATTCTTTGAGTGTTTTCATTTTATCGTTTTTAATATGTTATTAAATTTTTATCGCTGGCACCGGGAGTTGACTGAGCAACAGCAGCGTCTTCCTCTCTTTTGTCCGCGGTGAAAAACATTTTCTACTGCGAAATGATCTCTACCAAGGTTGCCCGCTCAGGGAACCATACCATTGTTTCTCTTTAACCCCGTTTGCCCAGGCATCGTAGGGATAGAGGTGAATGGATTTGCAGTATTCAGGGCTTTATTGACTGCATCATTCACTTTTTGTTGTGTAATAAATTGCAGCAGCTCATCAAGTCGATAAAAAGATGTCCTTTTTAATTTACCCATTTTTTTAAAATGGATTGCCGGCCCTTTATAGCGGTCAACTATTTACTGCCCATAATAACTGTCGGGCCCGTGTTTACGTTCAAAATGTTTTTGCCTGATAGCATCTTTCAGCCTTGGAGCTGAAGGATTGATTTGTTCGGTTAACAAAGCTGTTTGAGCGATAAACTCCAGCACAGCGCTGTTGTGAACCGCTTTGGCTGCGTTTTTGCCCCAGGTAAATGGGGCATGGTTGCCTACAAGTATCATTTCCACTTCTTCGTAATTCAAACCTTTTTCTTTAAAACAGTTGATGACCTGGAACCCGGTCTCATATTCGTAATTTCCTTTGATCATTTCATCACTCATAGGTGCCGCACATGGGATGTCAACTGTATTGTAATCTGCATGCGTGGTGCCAAAGATGGGGATGTCTCTTTGTGATTGGGCCCAGGCAGTAGCATAAGTAGAATGCGTGTGTACGATGCCACCAATCTTATCCCAATGTTTGTACAAAACTGCATGTGTTTTGGTATCTGAAGAAGGCCGGAAAGATCCATCAACGGTATTACCTTCAAAATCAACGATCACCATTTTTTCCGGCGACAGGTCTTCGTAAGGCACACCACTTGGTTTGATGGCAAATACGCCAAGGCTCCTGTCAACGGCACTCACGTTGCCAAAAGTAAATAACACTAACCCTAGTTTGGGTAACTGCATATTGGCCTGGTATGCTTCCTCTTGTATATGTGTATAACGACTCATGCGGATTGTAATTCTGGTGTTGATGTTGAAGATGCGGGGCGGGCCAGTTGCTTTTCGGTAGCAAGTCCCAATTGTTTATACCGGTTGTATCGCTCCAGGTAAATGGGTACCCTGTCCGGGTTTGGAAGATATTCTGCATCAAATCCCTGCCCCATTGCACCCATAGCTTCTTCTACTTTGGAATATATTCCTGCTGCAGTGGCCGCGAACATCGCAGCACCTAGTGCACAGGTTTGTTCAGAGCGATGAATACGTATGGGCATATTCATCACATCCGCCATCATCTGCATAATGAACGGAGATTTTTTGGCTACTCCTCCCATGCCGATCAAACCTTTTACAGGGATGCCTTGTTCTACGAATCGTTCAACAATTGCTTTGGCTCCAAAGCAGGTTGCTTCCACAATGGAACGGAAAATAGAAGGCGCATTACTTCCCAGGCTTAAACCGGTGATAGATGCGGTCAATAGCTGGTTGGCATCCGGTGTTCGCCTGCCGTTGAACCAATCTATCGTTAACTCGCCGTCTGTCTCTACAGGCAACTTATCGGCTTCCTTACTTAATTCAGGGATAATGGCATCTGATGTCTCCTTTATTAATAGGTTCATTGCTTCTTCTGACAAAGAAGAAGATTTAGATAAAATATTCTGCAATGGCCACATCAATAGGTTTTTAAACCAGGCATAGGCATCTCCAAAAGCAGACTGCCCGGCTTCCATCCCGATCATGCCCGGAACAACGGAACCGGGTACCTGCCCACAGATACCTTTTATTAATTTATCACCTACTTCCTGAACAGGCGCAACCAACATATCGCATGTAGAGGTGCCCATTACTTTGCTTAAATAGTAGGGTTCTATTTGTCCACCGACAGCTCCCATATGCGCATCAAAAGCGCCAACGCCGATCACCACATCTCGGGGCAGGCCAAGCCGCTCTGCCCATTCTTTACTGATCACGCCAACCGATTGATCGGCGGCATAAGTATCCTGAAATAATTTTTGAGTAAATCCATCCAGTAACGGATCCAGGCTTGCAAAAAACTCATTAGGCGGCAGGCCTCCCCATTCTTTAGCCCATAATATTTTATGCCCGGCTGCACATACGCTTCTTTTCATTTGCTGCACATCTGTTCCACCGCTTAATAAGAACGGTACCCAGTCGCAATGCTCCACAAAAGAATAAATGGACTTTCGCACCTGTTCGTCGTTCCTCAGTACGTGAAGCAATTTTGCCCAGAACCATTCGGAAGAATAAATACCCCCAACGAATTGCAAATAATTGGTATCAAATTTCTGAGCATGAGCATTAATTTCCGATGCTTCATCCACGGAAGTATGGTCCTTCCAAAGCACGAACATTGCATTGGGGTTTTCGTTAAACTCCGGTAATAATGCGAGGGGTGTACCGCTTTTATCCACAGCCACCGGGGAGGAACCCGTGGTGTCTACCGAAATAGCTTTCACCTTTTCGGCAACAGCCGTGCCTGCTTTGCTTACGCAATCTTTGATGGTATATTCCAGTCCTTCCACGTAATCAAGCGGGTGTTGGCGGAACTGGTTCTGTCCTGCATTGCAATACAATTGTTTTTTCCACCTGGGATAATAATATACAGATGCGGCTATTTCTTTACCGTTGTGAGCATCTACAATAATGGTTCTCACGGAATCTGTACCATAATCTACTCCTATTACATAGGCTGCTGTCTGGCTCATAATTTTTATTTTGTTGCGTTCACCAAAACTTTATACTTCGTAACCGTGTGGTATTTTTCACCAGGCTTCAGAATGGTTGACGGGAAAGCGGGCTGGTTAGGAGAGTCAGGGAAATGTTGGGTCTCCAGGCAAAGCCCGGTATGTTTTTGAATCAATTTTCCGTCACTTGTCTTTATTGTGCCATCTAAAAAGTTCCCCGAGTAAAATTGGAGCCCTGGCTCAGTGGTATACACTTCCAGTTTTCTTCCGCTCAGGGAATCGGATAGTGTGGCTACGAGTTCCATATCAGCACCTTTACGCGTTAGGACAAAATTGTGATCATAGCCGCCATCCACACCTGCGATCCTTTCACCTATTTTATGGAATTGTAAGAAGTCGAAGGGGGTACCTTTTACGTCTTTCAGCTCCCCTGTTGGGATCAGCCCTGCATCTACGGGAGTGTATTTGTCAGCGTTCACCTGCAAGTCATGATTTAATATGCTGTTGTTTACATCACCCGTCAAATTAAAATAACTGTGGTTGGTCAGGTTCACAGGTGTTGTTTTATCTGTTTCTGCAGTATAATCAATCAGCAATTCATTGTCATCCGTTAATGTGTAAACAACAGCAATAGTTAAATTGCCCGGGTAACCTTCTTCGCCATCCTTACTGAGGTAAGAGAATGTGATAGAGGCAGAACTGTCTCCGGCAGGTGTAGCATCCCATACTACTTTATCATATCCTTTGTTGCCACCATGCAGGTGGTTATTGCCATCATTGGCAGCCAACCGGTAAGTTGCTGTGTCGATTTTAAATTGTGCATTCGCGATGCGGTTGCCGTAGCGGCCAATGGTAGCGCCAAAATAAGGAGGTTTTGCGAGGTAGCCCGCCAGGCTATCGAAACCCAATACGATATTACTTTTTCCTTGTTTATTGTCTGCTACGATCCATGAAGTGACGGTAGCACCGTAGTTGGATATTTTTACTTCGTCACCATTTTTATTGGTGAGTGTGAATAGGTAAACCGGTTTGCCATCTGTTTCACCCCAGTTTGCTTTTGTTATTTTTTTTGCTTCCATAACTTTTTCTGTTTCTTTTTTCTCATTGCTGTCACAGCTGGTAAGGATTACAACAGCTGTAAAAAATATAAACAAGACTACCATTAAACTTTTCATATAAACTTTGATTTTAGATAATTTATTTTTAGGTTTATTTTAATGCCGGCCACCCTTGATTATCCCACTCCAGGGTGCGAATGATGAGTTTCGGTTTGCCTTTATCCGATGCGTCATATCCATGATAAATCATATAATCCTTGTCGTTAAAACGGTATACAGCATTATGTCCCACGCCATACCATTTTTTATTATCCCCTTCCGCCACCAACGAGCCTCCATTGTCTTTCATCGCGATACCTTCTTTATCCAGGTAAGGGCCTGTGATTTTTTCACTCCTGCCCACCACGACCTTATAATCGCTTTTTTCGCCACGGCAGCAATAATCCCATGACACAAAAAGGTAGTAATACTTATTTTTCCTGAAAATGAAAGGTGCTTCAATAGCGGAACTCCCGGCAGTAGCACCCGTCGCGCCGGGCCTGGCGGCGATAGTATGCCATTCTTCCGGTTGTGCAAGGGACGCCAGGTCACTGTTTAATTTCACCATTTTGATACCACTCCAGAAGGAGCCAAAACTAAGCCATGGTATCTTTTGTTCATCCATGACGAGGTTCGGGTCAATGGCATTCCAATTATCCCTGCCCGGCACAGATTGAATCAATTTTCCCTGGTCTTCCCATTTATAGTCAGGAGATAAGGGATCTAAAGTTTTATTAATGGTGACGCCAATGCAGGAGTTGTTTTTACCAAATGTTGATATAGAGTAGTAGAGATAATATTTGCCATGCTGATAGCTGATATCCGGCGCCCAGGTATGTCCTTTGAAACCCGGTACCGCCTCTACCGCCCATCTTGGCGGGGCCTCAAAAACAGGTTTTTCTTTTTTCCAGTTCTCAAGATCTGTAGAGGTATAAACGGTGATACCGGCACCCGTGCAAAATAAATAATAAATATTGCCTTGCCGGATCATCACAGGGTCATGCGCAGCCAGTTGCAGAGCGGGCAACACAGTACCAACAGCAACAGGGTTAACCTGCGCTTTGGTAGCGAAAGCACAAATAACAATTCCTATGATGAATATTTTCCGCATTTACTTTTACTGCATTTTTATCCTGAGTATAGTTAGAGAATGAGGGGCAGATGTATAGGCGAATTTTTTGCCTTTAATTTTAATTGTTGATTCTTTTGGGGAAACCAGGTCCGGCTCCTCAAATGAATTCACCCTGCTAAGGTCATTGTCCTGTAGCTCGATTAATTTGCCCGTGTTACTTAATTTTTTTACACCTTCAATAGATAGGGTATTGGATTGTGCTTTTCCGGAAGCGTTCACAAGTTTAATGATCAGTTCGTTGGTTGCTGCGTCAGTACTGGCAGCTGCGTACAAACTATCCTGGCCCGCTATCACGTCATTGCCTGCGGTTATAGGGACAACCCTGGTACCTTTATGCAGCGAGAATAATTTTTGAACATAATAATCCGGTGTTCCATAGGAACTGAGGTTATTGATCCAGATAAGGTCCGGTGTCCATTGCCAACCATCAGTATGCGCAAAAAGAGGAGCATATGATGCCATGTGTACCACGCCGGCGTTTCGTTCCAGCCCGGTCATGAATGCTGCTTCAGTGATTGCGGTAAGCCAGTTATTTTTATTATTGATGCTTACAGTTTTATCACTCTGCGCAGCCCACTCACCAGCAAATATTTTTGAGCCCTCTCTTGGATAGCTGTCATATCTTTTTGCATTCTGCAAAAACCATTCAGGCCTGCGGTAATAATGTTCATCTATATAGTCCACATTCATTTTGCGCAGCCCGGTATTGAGCAGGTCAAAACGGGAGCCATCCGGGTCAGTCCCGGCGCTCGTAATTAATTTCACCTGTGGGTATTTTGCTTTTATGGCTTTTTGAAACAGCGCTAATCTTTCCAGGTATTGCGGGCCCCAGTTCTCGTTTCCAATGCCAAGTAGTTTCAGGTTGAAAGGTGCGGGATGGCCCATAGTCGCCCTTATCTTGCCCCAGGTAGTATTTACATCACCGTTGGCAAATTCAATAAGGTCCAATGCATCCCGGATATAAGGATCCAGTTGGTCGAGTGGCACCAGCTCAGCACTGTTGAACTGGCAGGCCATACCACAGTTCAGGATCGGCAAGGGTTCTGCACCGATATCCTCCGCCAGCTGAAAATATTCGAAGAAACCCAGGCCAAATGTTTGAAAATAATCCGGGGCGGGACGATGGGCGAATTCGAAATTCCACCGGTTGATGATCAGTTGTCTCTGGTCAATAGGCCCGATTGTTTTTTTCCATTGGTAGCGTTGCGACAGGTCAAATCCCTCTACGATGCACCCACCGGGGAAGCGGATGAAGCCGGGTTTCATATCGGCCAGTAGTTGCACCATATCTGCCCTCATTCCGCCGGGTCTTTTTTTCCATGTGTCTTCGGGAAACAAGGATACCATATCAATATCTATCTCACCTTTTCCTTCAAACCATATCCTGCACTGGCCTTTAAGTTCCGTGGCATTTGCGTTGAGGCCGAGGACCTGTTTCCCCCAATTAGCCGATACGGCTGGTGTTGTTACCGCGCTGCCGATTACTTCACTTTTAGCATTTAATAATTCTACGTGTACTTTTATCCCTGTTGATGAGGTCCTGTACAGAAAGGAGAAGTCATAACGGAGGTCTTTCTTCAGTCCCATCCCGCGAAAACCTTCATTGGTCAGGCTTAAATCCCCTTTAACCGCATCATTTAATTTCACCCTTAAAAATCTGGGATTAGCCGAATTGTTTTCGAGGCGGTTTAGTATTGTCACGGCTCCTTCCACGAAAGGTTTTTGTTCTGTTTTCCAGCCCATCAGGGGCTTAAAAAATTCGAAAGAACGATTTTTGATCAGCTCTGCATAGAGGCCCCCATCCGCACCCATATTGATATCTTCAAAAAATACGCCCCACATCGTGGGCTGGATATCCGCAACAGGCTGGTTAGCTTTTATGGTTATGACCTTGCCTGCCTGCGCATAAGCAAGCCCGCTAAGCAGGTTAGCCACCACTAGCAATAAAAAACGTTTATAATAATTTACCCGCAGCATCAGCGATTTTATTTATGTATTAATGCAACCGTCTACAATCTATTGCTTACACCACCGGTATCCTGGATCGCTATATGACTGTCTCCCGTATTGAAGCCATCATCCATACAAACACACTGGTGTTCGGCAAAATGACCGCCGGTATGTTCGTGTTGGGCGCCTGAAAAATATGTCCGTAAGGCAACACATGCACAAAAGGAAGATGTTTTTTTTTCATTTTATCTTTTTGGTATCTATTGCCTGTGCCGGGAGCAGGTAAAAATTTTCCTGCAAATTTTCCTTTCACCCCGGAATAAAATCTTAATAAGTCGGAAACCAGCAAACAGGATATATACCAACACCTGGGAAGAAGAAGTGAAATATACATATGGCTTGTTTAACCGGGAACAGCCCGAAAAGAACTGTGAACCGAAAATAATACTTTTTTCAAATAAATGTCAATTTTACATTTATTATTTATTTTTATATCTTACCGTACATTTACCACACGGTAGCACGCCATATATGACAAAATATCAAAAGCAAACCCGATTCCTGGCAGCAGTAGATTGTATCGTTTTCGGTTTCGATGGACAGAAACTGAAAATATTATTGATCAAAAGAGCATTGGAGCCGGAAAAGAATAACTGGAGCCTGATGGGGGGGTTTATCCAGGCCGATGAAAGCGCTGATGAAGCGGCTGTTAGGGTATTAAAAAAACTTACGGGGTTGGAGGGCGTTTACCTGGAACAGCTGCAGACATTTTCCAAACCGGACCGCGATCCCATAGAGCGCACAATTTCGGTGGCGTATTTTGCGCTGATAGATACACAACAGTATGAACAACAGATCACTGATGAATATCACCCCGAATGGTTCCCGCTGGACAAAATGCCGAAGCTGATCTTTGACCATAAAAAAATGGTGGCGCTGGCAAAAGAAAAACTGCGTTATAAGGCTGCTTTACACCCCATTTTATTTGAGTTGCTTCCTCCAAAATTTACTTTACCGCTGCTGCAAAATCTGTTTGAGGACGTGTATGAAACCAGTTTTGATAAAAGAAATTTTAGCCGTAAAATAATGTCTACTGGTCTCCTGTTAAAGCAAAAAGAAAAAGATAAGGCGAACTCAAAAAAAGGCGCTTTTTATTATAAGCTCGATAAGAAGCACTACCAGAAGAACTTCCACAAGTTTTTGCATTTTATTCCCTATGACAATCCCGGTACGGCGAATCTGTAATTTACGCCACTAGTTCCCGGGCTGTTTCACTTTTTTACATCCCACTACTTTTCGGATCGGTTCCCTCCCGGGGCGATTCAAATACAAAGGCATATTGTTTGTGGTTTTAATGTTGTCCCCTTGAGACGAAATAAAAACACGCACACTATGGCTACGATCAAAAATATTGTACCACATTTATGGTTTAGCGACGAAGCGGAGGAAGCTGCCGCATTCTACACTTCCGTATTTCCTGGCTCTACTATAGGGGATGTTACCCGGTATGGCAGCGAAGGTTTCGAAATTCACCAGATGCCCGAAGGGTCTGTGATGACTGTGGAGTTTCGCCTGGGGGACCAGCAGTTTGTAGCGCTCAATGGCGGGCCGGTTTTTACATTTAATGAATCGGTTTCTTTTATGGTGTTGTGCAACAGCCAGGATGAAGTGAACTACTACTGGGAAAAACTCTCAGCTGGCGGGGATGTGAATGCCCAGCAATGTGGCTGGCTCAAGGACCGGTTTGGCCTTTCATGGCAGGTTGTACCTACGGCTTTGCCTGAAATGCTTAAAGATAAGGATCATGAAAAGTCCCAACGTGTCATGAAAGCCATGCTCCAGATGAAAAAGATTGATACGAGGATCCTGGAACTGGCTTACGAAGGAAAAGACTGGGTTATACCGGATTCTCAAACGGTCTGAGCTCATTCCAATATGGGTCAAAGGATATGATTGATCGGGAACTGCCTGCTTTCTTCATCCTTCTTTATCGTGAGAAGCAATATATAAACTTTGTCTACTATTTTCCAAAACGTATTTTCCATATTATTTTTTTATAAACATGCTGCATTTTTTCCTGCAGCAAATGGGCTACCTGTGTGAAACAGCTTTTTAGAGGCCCCGGTTGAGTTTAAAGTATCTTTTTTTGTCAAGCAGGAAGCATTCAAAGGCAAACTAACAGAATAATTGTAGCCGAACCCTCCTGTACCGTGACGTAGGTTTTCTGGCAACCTATTTGTTGAATTTCTCATTGTAGTTGCCCGGCTTTGGTTAACAAGTGAAGTACCCACAACTCCAATTTTCTTAACAAAAGACTAACGTTACCGCAGGCTTAAATACTATGACCTGCACAATAATTGGATTAATTTGTAGTTAATCCATTATCCTAACTACCATCTGCCTGCTGCCACGTCTTTCTTTATTCTTTAAACGAATTATCTATGAACACAAACAATCAAACCC
>JAKFCK010000568.1:0-1535 GCA_036676685.1 Chitinophagaceae bacterium
CTTTTGCAAACCCTGATCCGGAGAAACAAACGCCTTCCGGTTACGATCAATGGGATGTCGTGCAAAAGATCCTATACCAGCCAAAATCAAATATCCATCACATCCTGAACCTCCAGTTCTCTAATTCTACCGATATTCCACGTTACGACAGGTTAACGGAAGTGTCAGGAGGAAATCCTGTTTTTGCAGAGTGGTACTATGGTCCGCAGGTGAGAAATGTTGGTGCGTATGAGTTCAATGCTTCGCAGCTCGGTGGATTTTTTCGCGAGGTAAGACTGAACGTAAGTTTCCAGGATATTGAAGAAAGCCGGATCAACAGGCGATTTAAGAACAACAACAAAAATTTCAACTGGGAAAAAGTAAATGTGTTTGGGTTTAACGCAGATGCGAAACATTATTCAGGTAAGAACGAGATACATTTCGGTGCAGAAAGCTATACCAATTTCGTCCGGTCAACTGCAGAACGCAGAAAT
Source organism: Chitinophagaceae bacterium (assembly GCA_036676685.1). Lineage (GTDB taxonomy): Bacteria > Bacteroidota > Bacteroidia > Chitinophagales > Chitinophagaceae > Ferruginibacter. The sequence goes on from JAKFCK010000568.1 coordinate 474, forward strand.
ATCGTTACTGGTGCTGTCAATAAAATACAAACCAGGTATTCCGACGGACCAACAAAAATGGCTTACAATGCCGTTTATGCCCAGCACACTTTGAAGATCGATAACAACTGGACGTTGAACGACGGGTTACGATTGAATCATGTAAAAATGGATGCAGTGTTTGTTGATACTTCTAACCTGCACCTGCCGTTTACTGCAGCACAACAGGAAAACTTTGCAGTAACGGGTAACCTGGGTTTGATCTATTCTTCTCCAGCACAGTTCAAACTGGCGTTTTTACTGAGCAGCGGTTTTCGTTCTCCAAACGTGGACGACCTTACCAAGGTATTCGATACAAGGGTAGGTGCTGTTATTGTACCGAATCCCGAGGTAAAACCGGAATACACTTATAATGGCGAGGTTAACTTCAACAAGCAAGGCAAGGCAGCCAGTTTTGGCGGATCAGTGTTCTATACTTTATTCAGGAATGTACTGGTGGTTGACCGTTTTCTTTTTAATGGCCAGGATTCAATCACTTACCTCGGAGTAAAGAGTGCAGTGTTTGCCACGCAGAACAAAGCAAAAGCTTCCATCTACGGTTTCAGCGCAAATGCATCGGTAACGTTTTTAACGAACACAACACTGGATGGTGTGATCACGTACACCCGTGGTCGGTATAAGAATAATGCGACCGAAGTGCCTTTGGACCACGTCCCGCCAATGTATGGACGCATTGCAATGAAGCATTCCCGAAAAAAATGGCAGGCAGAAGTGTACGGATTATTCAACGGTTGGAAAAAGATAATAGATTACAGTCCTTCCGGTGAGGATAACCAGCAATATGCAACTCCTGAGGGAATGCCGTCGTGGTTTACTTTGAATGCAAAAGCCGTTCTTAACATGGGAAAACACCTCCAGACACAATTACAGGTGGAAAATATCCTTGACCGGAACTACCGGTATTTCGCCAGTGGAATCTCTGCACCGGGAAGAAATGTGGTGCTCAGCCTGAAAGCATCGTTTTAAAGAACCGGGTGAATCAAAAAAGAAAAGCCTTACCAAACGGTGAGGCTTTCTTTATTT
>JAKFCK010000569.1:0-4421 GCA_036676685.1 Chitinophagaceae bacterium
AGTGCCCGGAATGGCTATAATATGGATACCATTTATTGCCAGCTAAACACTGCGGCTAATGAAGGCAGCAGTGGATCACCAGTGATTAACAAAAATGGCGAGTTGGTAGGCATATTGACAAGTTCTGATCGAAACGCCCAGGGGGTGGTTTATGCTGTTAAATCCATCAATATCCACCGTGCTGTAGAAGAGGCCAAAAAAGTGGACGCCACTTCGGGCATTAAGATCACATCGTCTCCTTCTCTTAAAGGACTGAGCAGGCCTGACCAGATCGAGAAACTGGAAAATTACGTGTTTATGATTAAGGGGAATTAAGAGGATTGGGTGATTTGATGATTTGGTGATTTGGTGATTTGATGATAAAAAATATAAAATAAAAGGGCGTTTCAAAATTGAAACGCCCTTTTATTTTATGACTTCCCCTCCGAAAGTACTTATCAACTTTATATACCTATCAACCTTATATACCTATCAACTCAACCCTAAACACCCCATAACGAAGACGGATACTCGCCCGATTCTATCAATTGGTTCAGGCTCGCTTTCACCCCGGGTGCATCTTCTTTGTAAGTAACCCCAAACCACTGGGCGCTGGTAGGAATTACCTTTATAGCATTTTTAGGGTCTTTAATAAACTGGTCGCCGATGAGTGGAATGAAAAATTCCGCTTTGATATTGTCCACATTGTCTTTCGGGAAATTGCGAAACAAAGTTTTGGTGAAATCAAATACAGAAGGATGAAAACACCAGAAATTCATAGACACACTGGAATCAGCAGGCACTTCCGTTTTGTTACCTTCCTCTTCGTACACCACTTTACCATCTTCACGGTATATTTTAATCCGCTCTGTGATGTCTACAAGATTGTTATCCGCATCTACTTTGCAAACCCCGCGGCTTACCGTACCGTGCTCACTTAATGTTTTATCCAACTGGTAGCCGATGATGGCATATTTGTTTGGTGTACATTCATTATTTAAAAAATCAGCAGCTTTAATAAAACCATCCTGCCCGTAAAAATCATCGGCATTGATAACGGCGAAGGGTTCCTTAACAGCATCGGCTGCACAAAGTATTGCATGACCTGTACCCCATGGTTTTGTTCTTTCTTCCGGCAGGTATTGCGGGTCTACATGATACCCCATTTCCTGGTATACATAATCAACTTCTATTTGTCCTTTAAAACGTTTGTCGAAAGTGGCCTTAAAGTTATCGGCAAAATCTTTCCTGATGATGAATACAACCTTTCCGAACCCTGCACGAATAGCATCGTAAATAGAATAATCCATAATGGTTTCGCCTGTTGGGCCAAAACCTTCTACCTGTTTCATACTGCCGTAACGGCTAGCCATACCTGCTGCTAAAATTAAAAGTGTTGGTTGCATGTATATCTTTACATTAATGATTAAAACCTGTTATTTGACAAAAATAACGGAAACGATCAGTTTTCAAATAAAAATGCTTGTTGAAAAAGTACATATCGCCATCGATGTATTAAAATCCGGGATGCTGGAGGATAAACGCCTCACATTGCAGATCGCGAGGTTGGACGAAATACACCCGGTAGTTTCAGGAAATAAGTTATTTAAACTTCATTATTTTTTAGCGGAAGCCCTCAAAACAAGACAAACCGTGGTCACCTTCGGGGGTGCGTATTCTAATCACCTGGCAGCCACAGCCTTTGCCTGCCAACAAGCCGGGCTGGAATCTTTTGGAATTGTTCGCGGAGAGGCCTCGCCGGCGCTTTCCCCCACTTTACAGGAATGCAGGAGAAATGGCATGCAGTTGATTTTTGTTTCCCGTGAACAATACAGTGCAATCTCCCATAAAACTGATTTAATCAATTTTCCGGGGCTGCCCGCAAACCCGCTCGTCATTCCGGAAGGCGGTTATCACCCTATGGGCGCACGCGGAGCTGCTCTTATCATGGACAAGCTAGGCAAAACAAAGGCCGACTTCATTGTTGCTGCTGTGGGCACAGCCACAACAATTGCAGGTTTGTTACAGGAAACATCACCGGTTCAGCAGATCATAGCCGTGCCGGTCTTAAAAAACCTGGCCGATATCCACCAGCGGGTAGCGTATTTAAATAGCGACAGGCATTACACAAACCTGGAGGTGTGGGGAGATTATCATTTCGGGGGGTATGCAAAAAAAAGTCCCCAACTGATCAGTTTTATGAACGAGATATATAAGGACTATGTATTGCCTACGGACTTTGTGTATACTGCAAAGATGTTATTTGCCGTTATGGATAAGATAAAAAACAATTTTTTCCCGGCGGGTAGCAGTATCCTGTGCCTGCACACCGGTGGTTTACAGGGTAACCGTTCTTTACCGCAAGGTACCCTTGTTTTTTAATTCATTTAACAGTGCGGATGTTTGCGTTGGCAACTGGTTAATGAGGCTTTACTATATTTGTTGCCATTGCGTCTGATAACTATGACTAAAATTACGCTTTTACTGTTTGTGTTTTCCTGCCTGGCCACGTCATTGTTTGCCCAGGAGATCCTGCCAGGTATATCTGTAAAAAACCTGGGAGGTAAAATAATAGTAAGCTGGAGAAATGAGTACAATAAGCCTGTTACCACTATTAATATTCAGCGGTCTTACGACAGTCTGAAAAATTATACCACCATAGGTTCAGTCCTTAATCCTCAAAACCGGGAGAATGGTTATGCGGATGCTACCCCGCCATATAATAAAATGTACTACCGGGTATTTGTTGCATTTGAAGGAGGATCCTATTTATTAACGACCCCCGCACGCCCGGTAAAAGACACATCTGCCGCAAACGTAGCCACAGTAAGGTTTCCATGGCAGACGGATCCCAATGCTGACCCGGGCATCCAGGTCCCTCCTACCGCTGTGAATAATTACCCAAGCAAATGGGTGTATACCGCGCGGGATAATAACGTGGTGCTTTATCTGCCCAACGCAGCCACAAAAAAGTATAACGCTGTTTTCTTTGATGAACTGGATCATAAACTTTTTGAACTGACCAATTTAAAAGAAGAATACCTCATCATAGAGAAGGTAAATTTTTTCCGATCGGGCTGGTACCGTTTTGAATTATTTGAAAGCGGTCAACTGGTGGAGAAGAATAAGTTTTTTATCCCGAAAGATGGTAAAATAACCAACGATACAGAAAAGAAGCCCGTTAATCGTTAGTATCAGCTGAGACTGACGGAAAAAATTTTCTCAAAATTTTTCTTAAGTTTTTCTTTTACCTCCGCATAATTTACTTTGCCGCCTGTTTCTTTTTCAATAGAAGTGACCTGTTTATCGGGGATGCCACAGGGAATGATATTTTTAAAATAACCCAGGTCAGTATTTACATTGAGGGCAAACCCATGCATGGTGATCCAACGGCTGCACCTGACGCCTATGGCACATATTTTCCTTTCTTTTCCTTTAATGCCCGCGTCGATCCACACGCCTGTTTCACCGGGGCTTCGTTCCCCGGTAATGCCGTATTCTGCAATCGTTAAAATAACTACTTCCTCCAGGTTACGTAAATAAAGGCCAATATCAGTATACATCTTTTCCAGGTCAAGGATCGGGTAACCTACGATCTGCTGAAGGCCATGGAAGGTAATATCTCCACCCCTGTTGGTTCTGAAGAATTCTATCCCGTTTCTTTTCAACTCCTCATCGCCCATGAGCACATTATCCATACTCCCGCTTTTTCCTAAAGTATACACCGGCGGGTGCTCACATAATAAAAAGTAATGCTGCGTATCGAGCTCGGCAGGCACATAACCTGGATTGAACTTTCGGGCCGTGGATTTTAAAGCAACGTTCTTTTGCAGTAAATTTTCCTGGTAGTCCCATGCCTCCTGGTAATTGATCAAACCCAGGTCTTCAAATTTCACCCGCTGCATATCGTTATCATTGTTTTAATTTGCAAAAATAACGGGAAAACGCAAGCAGTGTGTAGCTGTTAGAGCTATAAACTATCCCAAAGCGAAAAAAAACGATCAAACAGCACTTTGTAGCGCCTAATTCCGGGTAGCTATTGACTTCGCAAAATAATTATGAGCAATTTACCCATAGATACCGAAGAAGAATTCCTGGAGTCAGAAGAGCTATACGAGCGGCTATCTATTATCATTGACAAAGGCCAGGAGCCGTTGCGTATTGATAAGTTCCTCATGAACCGTATTGAGGGAGCCACGCGCAATAAGATCCAGCAGGCAATAGAAAATGAACTAGTGCTCGTAAATGATAAACCGGTAAAAAGCAATCATAAAACCAAGGCCGGGGAGAAGATTGTCGTATATGAAACGAGTTCTCCCGAGTCTACTGAGATCATTCCACAAAATATTCCGCTGGACATCATTTACGAAGACGATGACCTGTTCGTGGTAAACAAGCCGGTGGGAATGGTAGTGCACCCGGGTAGCGGGAACCCGGATGGT
>JAKFCK010000570.1:0-3041 GCA_036676685.1 Chitinophagaceae bacterium
TCAGCAATAACATAGAAAATAGCAGGAACAGCATTGTAATGACGGGATATTGTGAACCCAATTCACTTGGCGGCAGGCTTGTGCGGAAACCTAAACCACAGGAAGTAGGGATTTTTGGCCAGCCCCACGAAGTGAATGCAGAGATCGGTGAAATGCGCAGTATGAGTGCCCACGGTGATTATGATGATCTTGCACAGTTTCTCGGCTGCCAGGATCCCGGCCAGGTAGAAAAACTATTTCTTGTGCATGGTGAATATGATGTGCAGCAGGATTTCCGGCAAAAGCTGGTCCGTAAAGGATACCGGGATGTGCAGATACCCTCAAGGCATGATGAAGTGGGGTTGGGTTAACAATCTACGGGTTTAGACCACCGGCAGTTTGCTTTTTTGTTTTTCCAGCAGGTGGATGATACTCAGCGAAATGACTATCCACATAAAGCCCATACATAAACCTGCGATCACATCACTGGCATAGTGTACCCGCAGGTAGATACGGCTCAAACCAATGGATAAGATAAGGCATACAATGAGGAAAATGAGGGACCACTTAAGCCATACATTTTTCATTTCCACGTAAATGATGTAGATCAGTAACCCGAAAAAACTAAAGCTCATAAAGGCATGGCCGCTTGGAAAACTGAGACCACGGGCTTCGTTCAATAAGGGAAGCAATGGCCTTGGTCTTTGAAACAGATATTTGAGCAGCAACATCAGTAATACACTGCTGATCGAAATGGCAGCAATCCTGATCGCAAGCCATTTATCTCTTTTGATAAAGTAAGAATGTAATATAAGAACTAAAAATCCCGGGATTAAAAAATAATGTGAGCCCAGCTGGGTGATAGTATTCAATACTGATGTGGCGGTATTTGATACATACCGTTTCAGAAAAACAAATACCATTTCATCAAACCATTCTGTTTTAAGTAAAACAATACGTTTGATAATCAGCACTACCATTAGCAGGGACACAACAAATGCCAGCAGGATCGCACCAATTTCTATAGTGACCAATTTGACCAGGTTGAGGAAATGTTGCTTATACCTTTGGCGTAAAGACATTGTAAAGTTTTAAATTTTTAAGCTAAAAAGTTCTATTTCGCTTGTTTTACCTTTCAACTCTACCTTTCCCAGGCTTTCAGCCTGCCAATCTTTGAGGTCACTGGCATCTACAAAATCTTTGGATACGATAAACTTTTCATTGAGCTCATTACAGGCACTACGTATCCGCGCAGTAGTATTCATGGTATCGCCACTCATCGCCAGGTCTTTTTTGATGACCCCGATCTCACCTATCGTCACTTCACCTACATGTATACCCACCCTGAATTCAGGAATTATGCCAAAGCTGCGCCGGAATGCATTACTTTTCTTCTGAATATTTTTCCTGGACTCGATAACTGCATTTAGGCAGTTTTTTATATTCTTTTTATTGTAGGCCCACGACACGACCACTTCGTCCCCCACATATTGGTAAATGATGCCATTGTATTCTATAAGGGCAGTGGACACAAAACATATAAAATCCCTGATAAAAAGGAAGTATTGCTGGTGGCCCAGTTTTTCTGCGATAGTCGTGGAATCCTTAAGATCAATGAACATCACGATCCTTGTTTCAATTTTTGGTGTGAGGTATTTCCCCCTTAGCACGTCAATAAAAACACCTGGAGAGTATTTGTTATTAACTTCCAGGTACAATTGTGTGATCACAAATAATACGATCCAGTACAGGGTCCTTCTAAGGAACCATTTAAGATCCATTTTGCCATCGGAAAAATGGGTCATCACGTCACTCATACTGAGCCCTTCGATAAACCTTTTTTCCACGAACTGTATCAGCAGGTTCATGATGAGTGCAGCCATCAGGATGATGAAAGATTTCATCAGGAAGTTGATAAGCATCGGTTTATTGCGGAAGATATTTTTCAGCGTAAACACAAAAAGATAACCCATCAGCAGGCTAAAGGGGAAGACCAGCAAGGCTCTGGTCAAAAGGGTAAGGGCTAGATCATTTACCCGGCTATTGCTTAATACGGTCACCAACAAGTCGATAGCTGTCCAGAAAATAGCTATATAAACTACCCGCCTAAACCGGTATTTTACCACTTCACTGAAAAGATTATTAAAACGGATCAGCTTCACACGGATATATTTTTAACGTACTCATAAATAGCCTGCTGCGCATTTACCTGTTCTCCTTCAGTGCTTACTCTTACCTGTTGCATATCACTGAGCAGGGTAGTGGCTTTAGTATTGTCTGACCACTGTATCTCAAAATAACGCGTTAGCTGCCGGCAGATGTGCTCTTCTTTTACATTTAGACATACTTCAACCCGGTGACGTAGATTTCTTGTCATCAGGTCAGAAGAACCCATCGCTACAGTACTGTCCTCATCAGTACCAAAAATAAAGATCCTGGTATGTTCAAGGTATTTATCAACAATCCTTTTCACCGTTATGTTGGCACTCATATTCTCCACGCCGGGTACGAGGCAGCAAATGCTTCTTACGATCAAATGCACCTGCACGCCTTCCTGGCTGGCCTTATAAAGCAGGTTAATAAAATAAGGTTCCTCCAGGTTATTTACCTTGATGCGGATCAGCGCCGGTAAACCCTTCCTGGCTTTTTTTATTTCCGCATTGATCAGTTTTTCAAAACGGGTGAGGAGGTTGAAGGGTGTTACGAAAAGTTCCTCAAAAGACCTGGCTTCTACGGTTAGCGGGTCTTGTTTTTTCTGTAAAAACCCGAAGAGCCATTCCAGTTCAGCACAAATATTTTTGTTGGCGGTCATTACCAGGTGATCGGTATAAAAAGAAGCGGTGCTTTCATTAAAATTACCGGTACTTAACACGGCAAAACATGAGCTCACTCCACCTGTCTTTTTTTTGACAAGCGCAATTTTAGAATGTACCTTAACATGAGATTCGCTGTAAATAAGTTTTACACCTGCGTCCTTCATTACCCTGCTCCATTTGATATTGTTGGCTTCGTCAAATCTTGCTTTTAATTCGATAAGTGCAGTTACCTTTTTTCCATTTTTC
>JAKFCK010000571.1:0-8870 GCA_036676685.1 Chitinophagaceae bacterium
TGTAAGTGTGCTTATCTATAAATGCAAGCACTATCTTATTAAATTCACCCGCACTCTCAAGTTGCAATCCATGCGAGGTGTTTGCAAGTGTTGCCATTTCCCTATTACTTAAGCAGCGATTCAGTTCTTCAACCATTAATAAAAAACTTACAGGTGATTTGTCGCCTTTCAATAATAATACAGGTGCTTTTATTTTTTTTGACATCAGCGCATCCCAAAGTTCGGCAAGGTCCCTTGCATGAGAAACAAACGATAACCTGGCCGAATCATTTATCGTTTGTAGATTAGGATAAGCAAAGCGGCGGCTACAAGCAATTACCCTGTGGCTTTTGGCAAACTCATCCATTTGTGTATGGAAAATGCGGTAATCTACTAATGCACCATGAACAAACACTACAGGAGAACCTTTTCCTATGTCAATATAATGGATACTGTCACCGTTAATGAAAACACTTTTCACTTCAGGAACTACATAGTCTTTGTTTTGCGTTGTTGTGCCGGTGTTGCTGTTATTGCATGAGCACAAACAAAGCAGCAGAAACAAAAATATCAGGGAGAAGAAATTCTTTTTCATATCTAATATTTTGCTTTGAATAAAAACTGGTTTACAAAATATTGATTTGTATTTTAACTGTTACCTATTTCATAACAATCTTTTAGGTTTTTATAATTAACGCCGTGTTCCTTAGTGTTGCTTACAACGCCAAATATGTGACGTTCTGGTCTTTGAAAGATTAAACTATCCCCCTCAACAACCATCGGTTGAAAATTAAACACAAATTTAAAACTACACCCAGCAATGGCACATACATATTGTCGGGTGACGTGCCGCTTTTCAATCCCGATCATCAAGAAGACTATTTCCTTTTTGAATCCAGTTTCACAATCCATCCAACTATAATTAATAATAGTCCTGCAAGTATAAACCCAGATCCTAACAACAATGAATCGTCCTCAAGGTGACGCTTTATATAAATCATATAAAAGCCGAATAACAATAATCCGAGGCCTAACAACTTTATATACATATAACCAATGCTTTTATAGTTATCAAATATGTCCAGCGGCATGGCGCCCAACGTACCAGCATCTGTGCTATGGGAAATTTACTTTCCGTCAGCCCGCTTGGTCGTGACATCTGAATAATTATCACGGCCAAATTACTAAAGCTCAGTAGAATTCCAATGTTAATTGGCCAATTCATCTTGCCTCAGAGCACAAATGCTTTTTGTTAGCGGCTGCCTTATTTTTCACAAGATATAATTCCAAATCCTGGTGCATTTAATTTTGTCAGCTTTGTCGAATGAAAACCTACAGCGTCACACCACATTTTTACTTCATCAAAAGTGTAAGTATTGCCATTTGCATGATGAAACAGGTTTATTGCCATAAATGAGGTGGTCGCAAGGGAAAGCTGGCTCTTGCCGCCGATATTTTTAATTTGGTCCAGAATAAATAATTGACCGCCTTTGTTGAACGAGTTATAGATTTTTTTAAGTAATGCTGTGTTTTGTTCAAATGAAAAGCCATGGATGATATTGAATAGTAAAGCTCCGTCCTGGTTGGTTGGCAAATCGTCTTTCATAAAATCGCAGTTTTTAAATGACACCCGGTCCGCCATGTTTTTTTTGTTGACACATTCTATGGTGTATTTCTTCACCGGTGCTAAATCAAGAATTAAAGCGCTCAGATTTTCATATTTCTCACAAAGTGCAATACTGTAGAGTCCATGGGAACCCCCGATGTCCATTAGATTGCGGGCTTCTTTATGCAGTTTTATTTTTGAAGTAACTTCCTTCATATTTGTTCGTGCCAGGTCAATCATTGCACGGCTAAAGATCTCCCATTCGTAATCAGAAGAAAAATGTTCAGGGTATATGTGTGAAGGTTTCCCGTTTCTGATGGTATCTTCAAGTGAGGGGAAAGAATTGAATAACCAATCGCCGAACTCAATAAAATACAACATGTTTTTTGGCGAATTTCTGTCGAGCATTTTAATACCTCTTTCGGTAAAACGAAAATCGTTTGCCACTTGCTCCGTATAACCCATGGCATTGAGGCAATTCAAAATAAGTTCAACTCCTTTTTCGCTTACACCCGCTCCCTTTGCAATGGCAGAAATACTCTTTGGCTGGGAACTGAGTTGGTCTGTAATTTTGAGTTTTACAGCTACACCTAAGGCTTTAGCAAGTCCAACATTACTGCCGATGTCGGCAAATGGGTGAGGAATAATGTCATTATTCAGCAGGATTTTCTCGATGATGTTGAATTTGTAAATCATCGTATTTATTTTTTAGTTTTAAGTCTGCATGTGACGTTTGTTTTTCAATGGTGACCTGGCGGCATTTGGAGATCGTCAGTCAGCAACCGGTACTAATTTATAAATAAAGGTTCATTTGTTTATTCTATTGCACGGTGTTATTAACCAGGTAATAAAGATCCTTGTTCATCTCCCTGGAATTAAATTCATATTTGGAAACGCCGGTGGTATTAACTTCTTTCCCTCTTAAAAAGCTGCTGCCATGACCATGGCAGAAAGTCTGCAGCAGGGTAAGTGGCCACGGCGCAAAAGTTAATACAAACTCAGCCAACGCAAATTGCTTTAGCTGGTTGATTAACCAGTGCTGTTCTGAATCAGTATTATTAAGCCAGGTTTCGGGGATTATGGAAGTTTACAATGCAACAGGCATCGACATAATAATAGGTTCCAGGACGGTATGCCTGGCTTTCACGGGGACATTTTTGGGATCCTGTATTATAGCGGCAAGCTTTTCCATATCGGTTACCTCCATAACCATAACCACCGAATTGGGGTCATCCGTATCCTGGTAAGTTTTGAAACCTGATACTGCGGGTGCAAATAATTCTACCCGATCCGTATGGCCGTTGAGCCATGCATCAATATCACCAACTTTGTGTCGAACTACGATTGTGGGCATAATTTTGCTTTTAAAATGATGAATCATATTTGAGCTCCAATAAAAATAAATTTTAGTTTTTGGAAATCAAAGGGAAACAGCATGCTTATGATTTTTAACTATAAAATCTTCAGATACTCCCGGCTTTGCACTAGCTAATGACCATGGGTTGCCATGACGCGCAACATACTAAATACCTGGCTCGTCGAAGCCGGGGCTACGACAGAAGGTCTGCAGCAATGGAAGTTTTCGCTTAACGGCAAAAAGGATCTTCATGTACTAAAAACAACAGGCTTAATTTACTTCCCCTCGTAAAAAGCCGCTGCCATGGCTTCGACGAGCCATGATGTTGAGACCCCAATTTGTGCTGCATCATTTAATCGTTAATGTTCTTTGGGTATTTCATTAATAGTTTTGGTAAATGGACGGTTGCTGATAAATATGTGGCTCGTCGAAGCCGGGGCCACAGCAGATCCCTGCACGAAAAGAAGTCACCGACCCCGCCAAAACATAAAAAAAGTACGGTGTTACTGCAGTGTAGCGTAAATCCAACCCAGCAGGGCCCGGTTGAAAGGTTCAAAAATTGCTGTGAAAAATAAATCGTTGGAAGTGGATTACATTTTGCATTCCGGGGTATTAACCTAAGGAACTACTTTCCTGGGTAGCCTATTTTACGAGTGCAAACGGCCGCGTGGGACTACCCGTCTTTTCGGGCAGCGGTTGCAAATCCATTTTTTTTCTTTTTATTATTTATTGATACACAATATCCTGTAAAAAATCCCCCCCGGGGGTTTTTATCGCAGTCGGCTATCCGCCCGGTTGTGATAATTTTTTCACCATCCCGGAATTTTATCACATCCACCCGCCGGGGCAGCTGTGATTATTTTTTCAGGCCCCGGAATTTTTATCACAGCAAAAACGACTAATATGAAAAGAAGATATAACCCCCTGAGAGCAAAACTGGACCTGACCCAACAGGAGCTCGCCCACTTTTTACAACTGCCCCTCAGTACCGTTGCCATATGCGAAAGCGGTAAAAGAACCTGGCCAACGAAGGGGCTTCTTCGCCTCGCCCAGCTGGAACTAGCATGTGTTGCTGCGGAAAATTTACCCGTCAGCGAGACTTCACCTGTACCGGAGCTGCTGGAAGTGACCGGTAAATTGAAAGGCAGGATGAAAGAATGTTTGGAAACAGCTGGCTTGCTGCAAAAGATGCTGGATTCCATGAAAACCATCTTGCCACTGCTGAAGACCAAGGAAAAAACCCTGCAGTTATTAAGTGAACCCGGAACTTCCGGTTTTTACCAGGGTTGGATTGAGTTGCAATTATATAAGATCGGCAAGCCCCGGGCGGAAAACAGCCCGGCAAAACAAATCATGCTCGAACACCAGGTCAACACCCTCAGGGCAGAAGCGGCCGCAGCAGCGGCAACCATTGAAAGGTTGGAACAGCAAATGGAAGAAGAGCGACTTAACACCGCAGGGGAAGAAGGGATTGAAGCTGCTTTACCCCATGAGCCTGTTGAAACAACTTTTCCTATCCACACCGTTTTCCTTTCCAAGATCGAAATGCCGGCATTAAAAAAACAAGATACCCTTGAACCTTCCGGCCCTAAAGCGTTTGTTGAACCACTTGCATTTGACCTAAACATAAAAAGAAATTATGACCGCAACCGGTATCATCGAACAACTACAACCGGAAGCACACCCCGAAGCAGGCTTCTACAAAGAAACCCATCGCGCCGGATTTTCCATCAGCAGCCCCGACAACAAACAACGGAACGTCAGTACCCCGTCAGATCGCGGAGTATTGCGGGGATATTTAGTCCGCCGCAGGATGCGGACAAACCGCTCCCGCGGTAGCAATACCAACAACCGAATAGAGTTTAAAATTGGGTTGAACATGCTATCCGGATCTGTACCGCCAACACGCACGGAGCGCGGTCCCGATTGCTTCGGGATGTTGCAACTCCAGCGGTAATAATAGTTACGTCTTCCGATGCTGCAGGTGAAAAACACTTGCAGGGAGCCGGTTCCATTTGCAATACTATTTAGTGCTTATTTTCCTCCAGGTATTTCCGGGTATGTACGATAGCATTGACCCCGAAAAAAATAACCCACAGAAAACGGATAAAAATTTTAAAACGATCGGCTCCCGGGTAAACCAGGATCCAATATATGCTTGCAACGAGGCCTGTTACACTGGCTATTGCAAAGAACAAATTCCAGCGCCTGCTTGTGATGACAGTTTTCATGATTAATCGTTATTGTTCAATGGCACATGCTATGAAGGTGAGCATGCTGCCAGCTATTGAAAAGGTTTAGGAATGTATATTTGTCAATTTTTCTTTTTATCCAGCCCGAGTTGTCTTCTGCTGTCGATATTAATAGCATATTGTTCTTCCACCGGGATCACTTTTCTTTCGTTCTTATTGATATCCTTGCCATCTTTTGTCCACAGGCAGGGGGAGAAGGTATAGACCTGGTTACCGTCCAGCGTTGCCACATCCTGTTCCCAATTGGTCCATCGGAAACCTTTGTAGAATTCATTAAGGTTTCCCCTCAGGCAGAAAAGCAGGAAGTCAAAATAGGTTTGGCCCAGTGGCCTCCATTTGAGGTTATCGGGGGACAGATAGTAGACTTGTCCCATGTCTTTCCCAAAAGCACCACCGTTCAATGCAAAAAATCCGCCCACCGCATCATCCGCGATCAGCAGGAACCCGGGTTGGTCCCCGAATTCTTTCAGCGATTTTTCTTTGTTCCAGTCTGGTAATGTACGATCAAGTTTATTGCTACCAGATCCTAGTATCCGGATCCAACCATTGTCAATAAGTAAACCGCCGGTACCATAAACAACCGCCCCCATGGGGGAGTGAATATTTACCTGGCATTTATATAATGCTTCTTTTGCCCTGGCCGTGTCACAGGAAAGTATTTCCACCTTGTTTTTTGCATAATCAATCAGCTGTTGCACATACAGCCACCCGGGTTGGGGCACATTTACCAATTCTTCCAGTGGCCGCATAGCGGTCTGGGCAGTGCCTGAGTAGGAAACAAACAGGAACAAGGATATCAGCGCGTGTTTTAATAATTGTGGCATGATCGTAATTTAAGGTAGCATTTCACATACGTCGGGGCAATACCGGGTTGCCGATGTATGTCTAAAAGTGTTTATTCCCGTGTGGGATAGAGGACTTGGGGAAGATGTGCACGATACAATGAAACGATATGGCAGGAATGCCAGGGAAGCTTTACGCGTGTAGATTTTAGTAAAATTTTTTACATATGATCTCTTTTCAAAATTTACAATTTATCGTAGCCATCTCAATAAATAATCAATCAGTTTTAATGCCAAAAAAACTTATATATAAAATTAGCTCTTTTTATGGTGAATTTCGTCATTATTCATAGGAGGCTACGCAAACATATCTAAACTGCGCATTTAATAAGATGAGCTCACATTGAACCCGCTTCCCCCGTTGTGCCGGGCAATTGAACAAAAAAAGATCCGCCTGCAGCTGCAGGCGGATCTTTTATACCGTGTAAATCCCTGATTAGTGTTGACAGGTTTTTATATTAGTTCGTTATTAAAAATATTTACAGTTTTTCTGTCGTTAATTACTTTTTTTCCAATTTTGAGCGAATGCTGCGGGTTTACTCCGCTCTGGATTGTTGTGTATTCTTTTGTTATTGTAATGTTCTACAGCCCGTTTTGTATCATTTTTTAGTTGCTTAAAGTCTCCTGGTTGCCCATTGACCTATTGACCTATTGACCTATTGACCTATTGACTTATTGACACACGTAAACCGTAAACCGTTATTATCTTTTATTAAGTACTTCCGCCATAGTCTTACCAATATCAGCAGGGCTGGCCACCACGTGTATTCCACAGGCGCCCATGATCTTCATCTTAGCTTCTGCCGTATCATCTTCTCCTCCTACAATAGCGCCGGCATGGCCCATTCTACGGCCCGGAGGCGCAGTTTGTCCTGCAATAAAGCCAACTACGGGTTTTTTATTCCCGGTACTTTTGATGTATTCTGCAGCTTCTGCTTCCATACCGCCACCTATCTCCCCGATCATCACGATAGCATCGGTCTCAGGATCGTTCATAAATAATTCCACCGCCTGTTTTGTGGTGGTGCCGATGATCGGATCTCCGCCTATACCTATAGCCGTGGAGATGCCAAGACCGGCTTTGGCCACCTGGTCTGCAGCCTCGTAAGTAAGCGTTCCGGATTTGGATACAATACCTACGCGACCTTTCTTAAAAATAAAACCAGGCATAATACCCACTTTACATTCATCAGCCGTGATCACACCGGGGCAATTGGGCCCGATCAGGCGTGTATTACTACCCAGCATATAGTTTTTTACTTTCACCATATCAGCTACCGGGATACCTTCGGTGATGCAGATCACCAGGTCAAGCCCGGCATCTGTTGCTTCCATGATAGCGTCAGCTGCAAATGCAGGTGGCACAAAAATGATGCTCACGTTTGCCCCTGTGCTTTTTACAGCATCAGCAACGGTATTAAAAATAGGCTTGTCAAGATGCGTGCCGCCCCCTTTTCCCGGGGTAACACCACCTACTACCTGTGTTCCGTATTCTATCATTTGGGTGGCATGAAAAGTACCTTCGGTACCGGTGAAACCCTGCACTAATATTTTAGAATCCTTATTAACTAATACTGACATGGCGATATTTGAATATATTAAAAATGTGGCGCAAAGATAAGGCAGTGGAACTATTGAAGAAAACTAATAATTCGTTGGGGGATGGGAGCGCATTTTCACTGCCGGCAACAAATCTTAGCATTCAAGGATTTCTGTATACGCAGCCTCAAAAGACTGCCGGCTGAATTTTTCTATTGCGTCTTTTTTGGCCCGTTTGCCCAGTTCTGCTCTCAGGCTCTTATCCAATAACCGTTTAATGTGGTTCACTCCTTCCGCAATGATAGCAGATTCATCGGTGGAAGATATCAGGAGACCGTTCTGTTCGTGGAATATATAGTCCGGTATGCCACTCACAGCAGTGCTGACTACCACTTTGCCATAAGCCATCATTTGCATGATAACAACCGGTAGTCCTTCAAAAGCTGATGTAAGGAGCAATACATCCGCTGTTTCATATATTTTTTGCATGGCGGCTTCTTCCTTCACGTTTCCGTAAAAGGAACAGTAAGGGTAGTCGCTTACGTTGATCATTTTAGAAACATCCCCCACGAAATTGAATTTTACGGGCAGTTTTTCCTCCTTTACTTTTTGGGCTATAGCCGCCACGAGGTGTACTCTTTTCTGCGGAGAACCACGGCCTATAAAAAACACCTGCAACTCCTCATTTTCCACCGGTACATACTCGGGTATATCGATGGCATTGTCCACGAAAAATAGTTTCCTGAAGTAATGCTCAGCGAGCTGGTTTTGCCTGTATTGTTGTTCTACTTCTTGCATCAGTTGCCGGGTGCTGAAAATCCTTGCATCCATCCTGTCTATAAAACCGATTGTATAAGGCAGCCATACATGCACATGATTTAACTCCACCGTGCGGATGTCTTTGCGGATATGCGGGATAACCTTGTAAAAAAAAATACTTTCCCCACCAAACACCACGGTCTTTGGTTGTTTGTTTATCCAGGTGGCCAGCACGCCCCGGAAGAAAAAGTTTACAAAATGGTACAGTTTGTTATCTACATATTTATGGATGTCCAGGATCTTCACCCCTTCCGCTTCAAAACGTTCGCGGTATTGGTTGTTATGAGCTTTTTTAGAAAAAATGATAAGTGGGTCCTTCTCCTTTAGAAAGTGGGTGAGTTCCGCATTCACTCTCGGCGAGCCCCCGATGTCGGCATTAGGAAAAAAAGAAATATAGAATGTTTTGATTTTAAAGGAAAGAGTTGTCCTGCGATACGCCCAAGCCAAACGAAAGGAGCCATACCTAAACGCTCCCA
>JAKFCK010000572.1:0-10552 GCA_036676685.1 Chitinophagaceae bacterium
ATAGTTGTCCAATCCTGCAAAGTCAGTTCATTTACGAGGTGGTGATCCAGGTACCGTGCAGGATAATTAAAGGAAACCGGGTCGGGCAGAGTCGGTGTATAATCATGAAGATGAGTAGCACCGGCCACCCCTTTGGCTATTTTTAAGAGGCTGCCATCAAATTTAGAAAAGGCATTATCCCTGTCGCGGGGTATAGGCACATATAGTGTTTTGTTATCGTTTTTGAAACTGGCCCATCTCCACTGGTCTTCATGTTTGGCCCAATCGCCAATGATCATGTCAAATAATCTTGCACGCACGTAAGCCTTTTGATCAATGCGGTGATCGTTGTCCTTCAGGATTTCTTCAAGCAATTTATCTGTTCCAATGATTTTTTCGGAGTTGCCGAAGTTTG
This sequence comes from Chitinophagaceae bacterium, assembly GCA_036676685.1. Taxonomy (GTDB): domain Bacteria; phylum Bacteroidota; class Bacteroidia; order Chitinophagales; family Chitinophagaceae; genus Ferruginibacter. The sequence continues at coordinate 395 of JAKFCK010000572.1, forward strand.
CTGCAGTGGACCAGTTCTCATCGGGTCGCCGTTCAAATAAGTACAGAGTATTTCCCATTGAATCATTAAAAGCTCCTAATTGCTTCTGATCGGGAACATAAAAGATTGCTGGTTTGGTATGATAAATTCCTGCAGCCTCCGCAAGGGGTGCGATGATCAATGCCCCGTAAGGATGGGCAAATGTAACCTGGTCATTGGCAAAACTCTCGATAAATGTCCCCCGCAGGATTTCCGGCAGCGCCTTCCCCAGGTCTTTATCAACGCTTCTTAAAACGTACTCCCGATTATTTTTGTCCCTAAGCTTTAAGTTCCGGGTTTGCCTTCCGCCCCCTGCCTCATACGGCACTACACCGCCGGCAAGCGTGTCCAGGTTTACTTTATTAAAAGTTACCGGGGTGTGCCACACCTTCCTGTAATGTTCTCCCCACAACCTGCGGTACAAGCTTCCTTTATAATATTTGTCAGAAGCGGGCATGGTGATCGTCGTGCCGTTCTCCCTGCTTATTTTATCCTGGGCCGAAGATGGACAACCGCACAGGCTGAAAAATGCGATAATAATGATAGGTCTTAAATTCATAAAAATTTTGCTGGTAGGAATATATGATGGTTTTTCTTTCAAATTTCAACTATTAAGAATGAAAAATCATACCATAATTTATCCGTGACCTGCAATGGTTCTCTAAAACCGGTTAAAAAGATAATACCCCAGTTCATGTAAAAAAATACCCAACTAAAATGGTTTAACTAACTTTATCATTCAAAATGAACTGGTATTGAAATTTTTACTCGGTCTTTTTTTTTGTATTTCCGCTACCTGTTGTTTTTCTCAAACCGGATTAACCGAGGGGATCATAACCGGGTCCCTGGTAAACGAAACCAACAAGCGCCCCGTGGAGGCCGCCACAGTAAAGGCTGTGAACTTGTCTGACAGTACCTTCAAGTCTTTCATGGAAATTTCCGATGAGACGGGAGAATTTATTTTTTCCATGCTACCTATGGGTTATTACCGCATTACGGTTACGGCCACCGGATTTTCTTCCCTCAGTATAGATAGTATACACATCCGCAAAGAACGCCAGGATTTTAATTTGGGAGATATCCTGCTGGCTGCTCCGGGTAAGAGCCTGGAGGCAGTAATTATCTATGCCGAGAAACCATTGATTGAAAACAAGGACGGTAAAATAACGTTTAATGCCAGCGAATCTGCCCTTAGTTCGGGAGCCAGCGCCACAGAATTATTAAAGCAGACACCCATGATCAGCGTGGATGCTGAGGGAAAGGTGATGATGAAGGGCAAAGAAGTAAAAATATTGATTGATGATAAACCCGTGGAAATGGACAGCCGGCAATTGCAGGACCTGCTGGAAAGTATGCCGGGGAGTATGATAGAGAAAATTGAAGTGCTGACGACTCCTCCTCCCCAATATGCCAACGAGCGGGGCGGGGTTTTGAATATTGTGACCAAAAAAGGGAAAGTGGGTAAAACGGGCCGGCTGAACCTTACCTACGGCAGCCGGGGTGAAGCGGGTATAAACGGGAGTTACAGTTATCGTAAAAACAAATTTACCCTGAACCTCTCTTCCGGGATTTCGTATAACCGATATCGTGGCAGCAGTTACAGCACAAGGGAGAATATTTACCGGGACAGCAGTAACTTCTTCAAAACAACGGGGCAAAGTTTTAATGAAACCCAACGGCCTACTTCCCGGGCAGCTGTCGATTATGACCTGGACAAGTACAATACTTTCAATTTCACGGGTTTCTTTAACGCCAGCAACAATGAGGGAGAAAGTACAACCCGTTACAGCAACATTAACCGTTTTGAAGAACTATATAAACTCAGCACCAGGACTGTCGGAAGTGAATCTTCGAACCGCAATCCATCAGCCAGTATGAGTTTTACGCATAAAGGGAAAACCGCAGGGGAGGCCCTTCGGGTTATTGCCGGCGGCGCATGGAGTAAAAGCAACAGTCTCCGGAAATTTTACCAGCAATACCTTGAGCCCGATGCAGTTTTCAGGGGAACTGATTCTTCCCAGCAGCAAAGAACAGCTGTCAGCCACCAGGCGCTCTCCCTGCGTATCAATTACGACAAGCCCCTTAAGGATAAAAAAACATTTCTCACTTTTGGGGCTACCACAATCCGAAACAGGACCCATAACCGTCTTTTCACGGCTTTTATGAAAAAACCTGAAAATGTAATGGTAGATAATTCACTGCTGAGTAATGACTTTGAGTTTTACCAGGAAATATATACCGGCATGGCAGCGGTAAGGTATACTTTCAAAAAGAATTTTTTTAGCACGGTGGGCCTGCAGCAGGAATATGCCCATACCGCTTTCGATATTGTAAATGATAGTAATCATTACGTGAACAGTTATTTCAGTACCCTGCCTTTTGTAAATGTTACCCGTAAATGGGAAAACGGGTATTCGGTAACGCTAAGCTATAAACGCAGTATTCAGCGCCCGGGCATCAATCACCTGAATCCTTCGGTTGATTACACCGATCCTTATAATACGCGATTCGGCAATCCCTACCTCCAGCCTTATTTCTCCCATAATTTTGATGCCATTACGGGTTACTGGAACAAAAAATACAACCTGAATGTTTCCTTCGGGTATAACACCCTGCAACAGATCTACAGCTCTATCCGCACTTTGCAGCCAGATGGTAAAACCCATACCAGTTGGCAGAACCTCAGTGGCCGCACAGAGTATGAAGCAAGCCTTTATGGAGGAGTAAACATCGGGAAAAAACTTAAAGTAAACGCAAGCAGTGCTTATTCCTATAATGTGTACAGCCTGCACGACCGCAAAACAAACAGGTACCGGAATGGTGGGTCGTTGAATAGTACCCTCAATGGGAATTATGTATGGAACCCACTCCTGAACCTGAGTTCAAATTTTACGTATCACCGGTTTGCTAACCCACAGGGGCGGGTGCGCACCAACCTAAGCATGAACCTTGGTGTGCAGCGAAAATTCTTCCAGAAAAATTTAAATGTGAGTTTGAATGTGATCGACCCGTTTAGACAGCAACAAAATAAGAATTTTATCCAGGCACCTAATTATACACTGGAGACCTACAGCACGGGCAATAGCCGGAATTACAGGATTAGTGCCGGGTACACGTTTAAGAAAAAGGTGAAGAAGAAGGTTCCCGTCAACAAAACCGTCAAACCGAAGTAAACATTTTTTTCAGCCATGTTTCCCCGGCAGGTACGATCCATTCTTTTTCCAATTGTTGTTTGGTAGTAATAGTGTTATTAAAATACAGGCTGTTCTCGTTAATGAATTTATTGCTGATGGCATATTGTACCTGGGCAAGGGGAAGCTGTTCAATTTTGTCATTAACGATAAAGGCTAACAGGTGGCGGTTAAAAAGTTCAACGGAATATTTTTTCTCTATCGCTTTTACCAGGTGAACAGAGCTGTCGGTGCTGCAGCCACTTACCCCGGTAGCGGATTCATCAGCCATAAGTACTATAAACCGTCCGAAAAATAAATTGGCAAAACCCTTCACAGGAGCACCATGGCTTTTCCAGTTGACTACAAAATCCTTTAGCATGTCTTCCATTTCCAGTGCTTCACTAATAAAAAACAAACGGCTGCTTTGGTAGATCCATACTTTGGAAGTTGGACTAAAATCTTCCGGGAGATGTTGTTGTATATCGAGATCCATTTTGGTTATGTTGAATGTTGAATGGTTGCTTGTTATCGGGTTGTGGGTTGCGGGTTACTGGTTGAAGGGTTGAAGGGTTGAAATGTTGAAGGGTTGAATTGTTGAACAGTTGAAGGTTGAAAAAAGAGCCCAACTTTGAACCTTAAACCTTGAACCCTGAACTTCTTAAACCTTTGAAACTCTTTAAACCTTTGAAACCTCTAAATGCTCGCCGCGACCAGTTCCGCAATATCCATAACGGCAACCTCGTCTTCCTTTTCTTTATTTTTAACACCATCGGTGAGCATGGTATTACAAAACGGGCAGGCGGCTGCAATTACAGAAGCCCCGGTAGCGAGCGCTTCATTGCTGCGTTCGATGTTGATCCGTATATCACCTTTTTCCTCTTCCTTGAACATTTGCGCCCCACCGGCCCCGCAACATAAACCGTTGCTGCGGCAGCGTTTCATCTCTACCAGTTCGATATCCATTGCTTCCAGTACTTTTCGAGGCGCTTCATAAATATCATTGGCCCGGCCCAGGTAACAGCTGTCGTGGTAGGTAATTTTTTTGCCCTTAAAAATCCCGCCTTCCTGCATTTTTATTTTCCCGCTGTCTATTAACTGCTGCAGGAAGGTGGCATGGTGAATTACTTCGTAACTCCCGCCCAGTTCGGGATATTCATTTTTCAGGATATTAAAACAATGGGGACAGGCAGTAACAATCTTTTTTATGCCGTACCCATTCAGGATTTGAATATTCTGGTAGGCCATCATCTGGAACATGAATTCATTTCCTGATCTACGGGCAGGGTCGCCGGTGCACATTTCCTCTTTTCCCAGTATGGCATATTTGATAGCAAGTTTGTCCAGGATCGTAACAAATGCCTTGGTGATCTTCTGGGCACGCTGGTCAAAACTCCCGGCACATCCCACCCAGAATAAAATTTCGGGCTGTTCACCGTTAGCCATAAACTCTGCCATTGTTGGTACATGCATAATCAGTAATTTAAAGCAAAGTAAACGACATTTTTTGAGGGATGTTGAGCTGCATGTGATTATTTTTCATCTAAACAGCGGATATCCCGGTCGTCTATTAAAAAGGTTCACCATGCGTCTGGCGGATCAGCCACCTGGTGATGCGCGGCATTTTTTTCATCACCCTGATAAACAGGTTTGTTATCCAGTTCCTGCCAAAAAAATACTGGATCAATCTCCCGTACCTGAGCCGCCGGGAAAATTGTTTTTTCCATTCTGCAGTATAACCCATCTCAAATTGGCGACGGTTCGTTCTTTGGTGAAGGAAGCTCTCGATATGGCCAGCAGCAATTTTGGCCGCGTGCAGTGCCATGCTCATGCCGTTGCCACAGAGTGGGGTGATCATGCCGGCAGCATCGCCCAATAAAAGGACATGGTCTTCTACCTGGGTCTTGTGCAGGAAACTGACCTGTGCTATTGAGACCGGTTTTGGAAATAGTTTTTTGCTGCCGGTAAAAATGGTTTTAAGGTGTGGGTTTGTGCTGAGTACCTGTTCTTCCATTTTTTCAACAGATTGATCGTTTTTCTTCAGGTTGCTGGTGTGGGTGAGGTAGCACAAACAATATTTGCCATCTTCAATCTTTGAAATTCCGCAATAACCGTTCTTAAAATTGTGCAGGGCGATGGTATCTGGTGGAAACGTGGTTTCAATATGGTATTTTATCCCCGCGTATTGGCTCAGTTTTCTTGAATTGTTTTGTGTGAAAGGTCTCTTCCATTTTACATCCAGGTTACTTCTTTTGCCATAACTCCCACAGCACACAAGGCTCCTAAAATTTCCTTCGCCTGTTGTTAATGTAAAAGCGCCGCCATCAAAGTTCACATCGGTCACTTTAGAGTTTTCGTGTACCGTGGCACCTGCATTTACTGCGAGGTCTTTAAGCATAGCATCCAGCGTATAACGGCTGATACCAAAACCACCCAACGGCATTTCCCCATTTAATGCAGTTCCGTCAGGTGCTGTCACTTGTAATTTTGTGATGCGGGGCAATTCCATTTTTTCCAGGGGTATACCCAGGCGTTGCAGGAAGGGCCAGCTTTCCATGCTGATGTATTCCCCGCATACTTTGTGAAAAGGGTAGGTTTCTTTTTCAAAAAGGATCACTTTGTGATTCTCCCGGGCGATCTGGATGGCAAGGCTTAGACCCGCCAGTCCACCACCGATAATGGCAACATCATATAAGATTGGCTCATCCATTTTTGCAAACAATTAAATGCCGGAATGCCCATTGCCAGCGGATAATATAATTACTGGTTGCAGCGGCTTCCAGGATTGCTAACCATTCCTTTTTTTTGAAGCCGCGCGCCACGGAAAGTGGCGCGTCGTTTTTTACAAGGTAAGAAGACGAAAAGAGTTTTGTCAACCATTTTATGGAATAGTATGCGAGTGGATGACGCTCCAGGTCATTAATAAAAAATCCTAGTTTGGCGTTCTTTTTCATCCAGCGCATCATCAGCACGAGTTCATCAAACGTAAAATGATGGCAGAACAAAGAAGTAAATACGATATCGGGCATCATATGGGTGAGGTCTGCATGAGCATAATCGCTGCAAATCCAGGTAGCGGGGAGGTCTTTATATTTTTCCAGGGCAAAGCTGATACATTCAGGTTTAATATCTATACCGGTAAGTGTTACAGGGATATTTTTTCGTTTGCAATATTGATAGATGGCGTTCAGGTTATCTCCGCCTCCACAGCCGATCTCGCAAATCGAAATGCGGCCGGGTTTTAGTTTGAGAAAAGTTTTTAGTCCACGAACGGTGATTGCATGGCCACCGAGCAGGCGGTTGATCGTATCCAGCTCCTGCATGTTTTTTTTGATATCAGCAAACGGGATCCCGTCCGCATCCAGCAGTTCTTTTTTAGCGGAACGATGTTGTAAGTTAACCATAGGATGCAAGGAAAGTTTCCATGGTGAGCCCTGGCCCGAAAGCGGCGCCGAGCACCAGGGCGCTGTCCGTTCCGTTAGTTTCTAATTCCAGTAATATTCGCTGTAAAACAAAAACAATACTCGCAGAACTCATGTTACCAAATTTACGGAGGACATCATAAGAATGTGTAAGATCATCTTTTTCCAGGGACAGGCTGGTTGCTATCACTTCCAGTATCTTTTTGCCCCCGGGATGCATGCACCAGTGGGTGACGTCTGCTGCTGTTCTGCCGGCAGAAGCCAGTGCCTGTGTAACCAACTGGTTAAAATCGGCCTTGATCAGGTCGGGTACATAGCCGGAAAGTGTCATTAAAAATCCCTGGCCGGATAATTCCCAGGCCATATCATTTTTTCCTTTAAAGGCCACGTGTGAAAAAAAGTGGTCGAGGTGGAAACCTTTCCGGTCATCGCCATTCTGCACCAGCATTGCTGCACAACCATCTGAGAACAACATGGAAGACATCATATTATTCTGTGTGGCTTCTTTTTGAAAATGGAGTGTACATAGCTCCGTGCACACGACCACGACCTTTGCTGCAGGCATAGCCGCACAGAAACCCTGTGCCAGTTTCATGCCATGGATAGCCGCATAACAGCCCATAAAGTTTACAGAAGTTCTTTGGAGCGTGGGAGAGAGGTCCATTGTTTGCATTACCTGCAGGTCCAGCCCTGGCGCACTCATTCCCGTGCAGCTTACGGTCACGAGATGTGTGATCTCTGCGGGGTCTATTTTGCCAAGGATACATTTTCGGATACAGCCTACCGATAGGTCCACCGAAGTTTCATTATACCGCTCCATCCTTTTTTCCAGGGAAGGAAATGGCTCCAGGTCTTCACGTGTAGAAAAAAAAGTACGTTCCCCCGGGGGAAGGTTATAATCCGCCAACACTGAGTACCGCATGTCTATTCCACTCTGGCGGTATAGAAATTTTAACTTCCTGCTTTCCGTGGCGTCGCGGCAGTAGGCCTTATCTGCAAAGGTAAAAAGGTCTTCCTGCCTGTGCCCGTAGGCGGGGGTGGCTGTTGCTATTGCCGTTATTTTGCTCAAAATTTGTCTGTGATTAAGATGCTCATAAACGCCGCATTGGTACAAACAGCACCAAGCACATTCATAGTCATTGTGTTTTTAAAATTGGCCGCTTCCCTGTTCTTAAAAACTTTTACCATCCACCAGAAAAAATATACGAGTGCGGGAAGCATAAAGATCTGCAGCTTAAAAAAATGATCCAGTTCCAGGTTATTGCCAAAATACCATGCCAGAGCCATCATAGCCATGAGGAATACCACGATAGAAAAAATAAAGGTACCTCGGTAACCGAGCCAGGCACTTATACTTTTTACGCCGTCGGCTGCATCCTGTTCATGCTGGTAGATCTGGGTAAGCGGGTAAAAAGCACCTACGAGGAAAGAAGATCCCAGCATGGCGCTCCAGGACATATAAATCGTTTTAGATTGACTGGCACCATGCCGTACGATGAAATAAATAAGGGCACCCTGGAAGATAATTACAGTGAGGTACCCGACTATGGGGTATTTTTTTAGCCGGATGCCCCTGTAGCTATATGCCCTGGATGCGGCGATAAATACCAGGACACCTGCAAAAAAATACCAGCTGATGAGCAGGCTTAGGAGAAGGCCCATGCCATCCATGAAAATTGTTGTATAATATAGCTGCCGGGTAGGGGGCTTCGGTTTTTTTATTCCGCCGATACTGCCGGTATCCCGGTCCATGTAGCTGTTATACCCGTTGCTTGCCGGGTATACCAATAAATGTAGGATAACGAACGCCAGCAGGGCATCTTCAGTGTTGATATCGGCCACCTGGCTAAGCCCGAACCAGTAAACCGGCATCAGGAATATGGAGAAATGGAAACGAAGCAGTTGAATGGTGGACGATCTTATCATACGATTGTAACTAAAGTAAACAATGTTTGTTAAATGAAAGTTCAGATTTAATTTATTCACCGATTGCAGTTAATATTGCAGATAAACCATTTTATGCAAAAAATCTTTTACCTCTTTGTTTTTCTTTTTGGCGCTCAGCTCGCTACGGCCCAGCAAAAGCTCACCCCAGTGGATGCTTCCAGTAAAGTACAGTTTACGATCAAAAACTTTGCGATCAATACCAATGGCCAGCTCTCCGGTTTAAAGGGCCAGATTATTTATGACCGGAACAACCCGGCTTATTCATCGTTCGATATCTCTGCAGATGTAACGACTATCAATACCAATAACGCCAAACGGGACAACCACCTGAAGGCTGAAGATTTTTTTGACGTGGCACGCTACCCGGTAATTCGCATTATTGGCAAAGCGGTAGCAGCAGCAGCGAATGCCTACGTGCTCCAGGGCAGCCTTACCATTAAAAATGTCACCAAAGCAATCGAGATCCCGTTCACTGTTACGCCACAGGGTAAGGGTTTCCTTTTTAATGGCGAGTTCCGCATCAACAGGCTCGATTACACGGTTGGTAAAGAAAGCGCCACCATGGCCGATGAATTAACCATCTCCTTAAAAGTATTGGCAGAATAAGTTCTGTTTCCATTTCCGCCTCGTCTTATCTTTGACCAATGTCGCCGTTAATCAGGGTTTTTTTCTGGGGGATGCTGATCAGTTTTTTAGGGACACTGCCGATGGGTACCCTGAATATTACTGCTATGCAGATCAGCATACAGGAGAATGTGAAAAATGCCCTGTTTTTTGTGGTGGGCTCCCTCACCGTGGAAATGGTGTACGTGCGTATCTCCCTGGTTGGTATCCAGTGGCTGCAGCGCCAGGAAAGACTGATGAAAGTGATGCAGTGGATCACTTTTGGTATCGTGCTCGCCTTAGCCGTCGGCAGTATCGCCGCAGCATTACACCCCAGCGATGAAGCAAAAAACGTGGTGTTGCAGAACAAAGTGCACCGCACTTTCCTGGGTATGCTCATGTCTGCCCTTAACCCAGTGCAGATCCCGTTTTGGTTTGGGTGGAGTGCTGTATTGTTTTCTAAAAAGATCCTGCTTCCGGTAAAGGCACAATACAACATTTATATTCTAGGCATTGGAACCGGCACTTTACTCGGGAACCTCATCTTCATATTTGGGGGTAAATTCCTGGTGCAGCGGGTGCAGCACAGTGAGGCCTACCTGAACTGGGTGATTGGTATTTTCTTCAGCGTATCTGCCTTTATCCACCTGTATAAGATACTTAAACACAAAGGGGCTGCAGACAAGATCCATGAAATCCGGGAGGAAGATATACCCCCTGACCCGGTTGATGAAGAAGAAGAATTAATTACCTGATCCCTCTTAGCTCAGCTCCCGTGCCCAGGCATCCCTGTCATCCGGGCTCAGTTTCCACGGTGCAAAATTATTTTCGATGTTCCCGAACATGGCATTCCATTCCTGCGGGGCGTTGCTATCTTCCATCACCAGGCTGCGGCGCAATTCCAGGATTATGTCCAGGGGACTGATACTTACCGGGCATTCCTGCACACATGCGTTGCAGGTAGTGCAGGCACGGAGTTCTTCCACACTGATGTAGTC
>JAKFCK010000573.1:0-2513 GCA_036676685.1 Chitinophagaceae bacterium
TCATCCAATACAATAAAACCTCCGGATCCCATCATACTTCCCGTGGCAAAACCCCCATCACTCAGGCTTTCATAATTCATTAACCTCTTTTCGCCTTTAGCCGTGGTCAATAACAGGTTAGCCGGCAAAACAGGGACGGAAGAACCTCCAGGTATACATGCCTTGAGCTTTTTACCGTTGGCAATTCCACCACACCATTCGTCGCTGTATATAAATTCTTCAACGCTGATGGTCATGTCAATCTCGTAGACACCAGGCTTATTAATATTTCCGCATGCACTGATCAGTTTGGTGCCGGTTGACTTTCCTACCCCAATTTTTGCATATTGGTCGCCACCTTCATTGATGATGGGCACTACTGCAGCAATTGTCTCTACGTTATTCACCACCGTTGGCCTGTCCCACACACCTTTTACGGCAGGAAAAGGGGGTTTAATTCTTGGGTTGCCCCTTTTACCTTCAAGGCTTTCTATCAAAGCTGTTTCCTCTCCGCAGATATAAGCACCTGCGCCACGGTGAACATAAATTTCACAATCAAAACCACTTCCCTGGATATTTTTTCCAAGCCATCCATTTTGTTTTGCCTCAGCGATGGCCTCATCCAGGATATCAGTTATCCAGTTGTATTCACCACGTATATAGATATAGCTTACATTACTGCCGAGGGCAAAAGAAGAAACAATCATCCCTTCCAATAAAAGGTGAGGTATGAATTCCATCAGGTACCTGTCTTTAAAAGTTCCGGGTTCACTTTCGTCGGCGTTTACCACGAGATGACGGGGAATGCCTTCAGGTTTTGCAATAAAACTCCATTTCATACCGGCCGGAAAACCTGCGCCCCCCCTACCCCTCAGGCCACTTTTTTTAACCTCTTCCACAATGTCGGCCGTTTGCATTTTCAATGCCTTTTCCACGCTACGGTAACCTCCCTCACGGCGATATACTTCGTAACTACGGATGCCAGGAACATGTGCTTTTTCTAATAATAATTTTCTACCCATATTGCCAATTCCGAAAGGAATTTAGTTGTATTGAATTAAGCAAAATTTGTTTCCACTGTTATGTTTTCACCGCCTGCCGCGCAAATAACACCCACCGGTTCCCTTTTTTCACCCACACTTCCAATACTTTCAGCCGGAATACAGCCTTCGTACCATTTAAAGTGGCATTGATATCCGCTATAAACCTTGCACTTGCCACATTTGCATTGATACTTATTGCCACACTATCTTCCCTGAACGACTGGTAAGAAAGATAACCTGTTTCCAGGTTTTTGATCATCTCATTTTTTGTCTCCACCCACCCATTGCTATGCCCGTAGGTAAGTGCCTTATCTGTTTGTTGGTTGATCGAAATAGTATTTTTCTTTACCAGGTCCTGATGAAATTGTTGCAGTGTTACCTGAAGCTTGTCTTCGGGAGTGAGCTGACAAAATCCCTCAAGGCCTACCAAAATAAAAAGTACCGATAAAAAGCTTTTCATTGTTTAATTTGTGTTAGCCCTGCATTCTGCTATAATTGCATCCACCCTCTCCCTGGTCAGGTGTTCCCGGTAAGTTTTACCATATTGCATCATAGGGGCATAACCACAAGCCCCGAGGCACTCCACAGTTTTCAAGGTAAACATACCATCCGCAGTTGTTTCACCTACCTTAATATTCAGTTTCTCTTTGATGTAATCGATAATGTCATCACTTCCGTTCAGCATACAGGGACCGGTCTGGCACACTTCAAAGAGGTGTTTGCCCACTGGTTTTAAGTTATACATGCTGTAAAAGCTCGCTACTTCGTATACTTCTATGGGTTCGATATGGAGTAACCCGGCCACGTAATCCATGACGGGAACATCCAGCCAACCGTTGAATTCCTCCTGGGCTAGGTGCAGCACAGGCAGTAAAGCACTTTTTTGCTTTCCTTCCGGGTACCGGGCGATCAGCTCATTAACCCGGGTAATTTTTTCTGGTGAAAACTCAATATCCATTAGTTGCTTCTTTCTTCTTGATAATTTTCTTTGTTTATCAGGCATCCATTTCCCCTGCGATAAGGTTAAGGCTACTCATAGTGATGATGGCATCGCTGAGCATACCTCCTTTCACTAATTCCTCGAAAGCCTGGTAATAAATAAAACATGGGCGCCGAAAATGCAGCCTGTATGGCGTTCGTCCACCATCGCTGATCAGGTAAAAACCCAATTCCCCGTTGCCTCCCTCCACCGAACTATATACTTCCCCCACGGGCATATCGGTCTCTCCCATCACAATCTTAAAGTGATAGATCAGTGCTTCCATTTTTGTATACACGTCTTTTTTCTCCGGGAGATAGTATGCAGGGACATCTGCGTGAAATATTTCAGCCTCAGCGCCTTTAAAAGCCTGAACTTTTTGGTAAGCCTGCTTAAGAATACTCAGGCTTTGCCACATTTCCTGGTTGCGAACCAGGAACCTGTCGTAACAATCACCCGTTGAACCCACGGGTACAGTAAATTCAAAATCCTCGTAACTGCTGTAAGGCGTA
>JAKFCK010000574.1:0-7183 GCA_036676685.1 Chitinophagaceae bacterium
CCTTTCGTAATTACATGCTAAAATCCGATACTATTCCCCCCATCAACAGGCAACACTACACCTGTAATATATTTGGCCGCATCACTTGCTAAAAAATAAGCAGCTTCACCTATATCTTCCGGCTGGCCCATATGCCCCATGGGGGTGCGGCCGAAAACTTTTGCCTTCCTTTCGGGATCACTGTTTAAGGCTTTTTCCGTCATAGCAGAATAAATAAACCCTGGGGCAATCGCGTTTACCCGGATCCCTTTTGGAGATAATTCAACTGCCATAGCCCTTGTCATTCCATCAATGGCGGTTTTGCTGGCGCTATAAGCTATTACCTTGGGCAGGCCGTATTGGGCGGCCATTGAGCTGATATTGATTATATTGCCGGAGCCATTTACAAGCATATTTTTCACAACTTCCCTGCTCATGGTAAATACAGCATTGACATTGGTCGTAAGCACGTTTGCAAAATCTTCATCAGTTACTTCTGTAAAATCTTTTTTAAGGTTGATGCCTGCGTTGTTGACCAATATATCTATATGGCCAAACTGGTCTAATACGGACTTTACAAAACCGGGAATGGATGACAGGTCACTTACGTCGCAGGAAATAACATGGCAAAGGCCGCCTAACGACTCTTTTGCTTTATTTAATTTTTCCTTATCCCTGCCGGCGATCACAGTCGTAATGCCTTGTTCAGTGAATTTTTTCGCGATGGCCAGTCCCAGGCCGGATCCGCCGCCGGTGATAACGGCGACTTTTTTTTCACCCGAGGGGCTACCTGCTGTACTCATAATTGTCTGGTGTTTTTTTGCTTTACCGTGGTATTCATTTTTTGCGCCCGGCAGAAAATATTTTTCGCAAAAGTAACTTTTTACACCGGTTATTTAATTCCCGGGTGCAAAAGGGAACTGCAGGCTTTTGTAATATTCCAGGCTGTGATCGGGCTTTTCATAATTTGCCGGCACCGGCATTTTCGAAAACGTTTGAAAATACAGGAGGCATGCATCACGCCACCACTCTGCTTCATCTTCCTGTATATTGAGCAACATGGCTACCTGCCTGTAACGCTCCCCATCTACTTTGTTTTTCTGCCTGCTCCAGGTTTGCTGCATCCATCTTACGCTGTCCACGCCGGTGTTGTACTTGTAACACAGTTCATTCCACAATGATCTTCCACTGTTCATTTTTTTATTCCATGAAACATGATGAAACCAAAGTAAATATTTTTCGTCAATGGTAGTTACATCTTCCCATGCTTTTGCCGCTTCCGGTTTGTATTGGGAGAGTGCATTACTGCCGGTGACGGTACGGTCGAAACCAATACCCGCTGAATCCGCTCTGTGATAGTAAACAGGGTTCCACTCTGGTCTTGACAAATTGCTTACCCATGGTCCCGGGCCGTAATGGTGGCCGGTGGCCATGATATGATGTAAGCCAATTGGGTTCATATAGCTCACGAGGATCTCTCTCGAAGAAAGCATCATCTTTTTTGTATCCCTGATAAACGCGGCGTCGTTGGTAAAACTCATGCGCAACCACTCATCGGCAATTTGTTCGCTGGTGAGTTTATGATCCCAGCTCAACCTTCCCAAAGCATACCAGTTGGCCTGCCCAAAGGGGTGGCCTGTCCAGTTGATATCGCTGCCGATATTGGCTACACCTGCCATTCCGCTGAGTGTGTGTTGGCCTAAACTTCCATCAACAATTTTTGCGACTGTACTGCCTTTGCCATTGGCGTAAGTATCGCTATCTAAACACTCCTTGAATAAAGGGGCGAGATAAACCAGGTGAGTGCCTTGACCCAGGTATTCCTGCGTTACCTGGAACTCCATCATCAGGGGCGTTTTGGGCATCTGGCCAAACAGGGGATGGAAAGGTTCCCTCGGCATGAAATCAATGGCACCATTTTTTACCTGCACCATTACGTTATCCCGGAAATTACCATCGAGCGGAACAAAATCATTGAAAGCCTGTTTGTGCCGGTCATCAGGGATCTCGTGGCTGTACACAAACGCACGCCACATGATAATTCCTTTATGCGGAGCAATCGCATCGGCCAGCATATTGGCTCCGTCTGCATGTGTGCGTTTATAATCCTGGGGACCGGGTTGCCCCTCGCTGTTGGCTTTCACCAGCAATCCACCAAAGTCCGGAATTAACCTGTAGATCTCGGTGAGCTTATTTTTCCACCATAGTTGCACCCCGGCATCCAATGGATCAGCTGTTTTTAATTTACCTATTTCTATGGGTGCACTAAACCTGGCGGTGAGGTACACTTTGATGCCATATGGACGAAAGACATCCGCAAGTGCTTTTACTTTTTCGAGGTATGCCGGGGTAAGTGTTATGGCGTTGGCATTCACGTTGGTCAATACTGTACCATTGATGCCAATGGAAGCGTTTGCCCTTGCATAATCAATGTACCGCTGGTCAAGATAACCGGGCAAGGTATGCCAGTTCCAGATAGAAAAACCTGCATAACCCCGCTCTACAGTGCGGTCTAAATTATCCCAGTGATTCAGCAGGCGGAGTTTGATCTTAGGAGTGGAAACAATATTTAACCGTTCAATGGATTGTTGTGTCTGCAACAGTCTTAAGAAATGGAACACCCCATATAATACCCCTATATCACTATTGGCGGTGATAACCGTTTTGTTGTTCCGGGTGAAAATGAGGAAACCTTCCGGGCCGATCTTTTCTAAATCGGGGCGGCTGGCCAATGGGACGAGCGTGTTTAATGAGCGTGCGTTACCGGCAATTAAGGTAGCGTTAGATGACACACCGGAAACCGGGAAGGCACTGCCGGTTAATCGGCTTAATCCGTCGGACAATTCCTGCCTGGCCTTATCCATAGTAGGAGAATTGCCCGCAACCGCAACAGAGCCTAATTTTGCTTTATATTGGTTGAGCAATGCTGTATTATTAATTTTGTCGTATCTCAGCCATAGGCGATAACCATCTTCAGCCCTTAAACCTGC
This sequence comes from Chitinophagaceae bacterium, assembly GCA_036676685.1. Classification (GTDB taxonomy): domain Bacteria; phylum Bacteroidota; class Bacteroidia; order Chitinophagales; family Chitinophagaceae; genus Ferruginibacter. The sequence continues at coordinate 2,970 of JAKFCK010000574.1, forward strand.
AGGTAGAGCCAGGAGAAAACAATAAAAAATAGTGGTGAACCTTGGCATGTATATTTTTTTAGAATTGGATTATTTTCTGAGTGACGATTTGCGTATAATGAGATCAGATTTTACGATGATCGTATTGGTCTGCATCATACCGGGATCGTTCCTGATCAGTCCCAGCAGGTTCCTGGCAGCAATTTCGCCGATATCAATACCGGGGTAATTGATGGTAGTGAGTTGTGGTTCTACAATCTTGCTGATGGCGTCATTATTAAATCCGACAATAGCAATATCTTCCGGTATTCTTATACCAAGTTCTTTTAATGCCTGCATGCAAACCGCTGCCGAAAAATCGTTAGTGATAAATGCGCCGTCTGGCATCGGTTTCATCCTGGTGATCTGTTCCGCCGCTTCAATACCGCATTTTTCGCTGAGATCTTTAATGAGCAAATTGTTTTCATCAAACTTTATCCCACTGTCAAAGAGGGCGTCTTTGTACCCCTTGAAACGCTGGGCATACACATTTCTTTTAAGGCTGGCAGTAACCATTACGATTTTTTTGCAGCCCTGGTCGATCAAATGCTGTGTGGCTTCATAACCGCTTTTATAGTTGTCGATAATCACCTTGGGGCTGCCCGAACTTTCATCCACCCTGTCAAAAAACACCAGCGGTATCTTCCTGTCTATGTAAGGCTGAAAATGTTCCATGGAAGTGGTATCAAAAGACAAAGAAGCGATAACGCCATCCACTCTTTTATGAAAAAGGTTTAAAGCATTGGCGGCTTCCTTTTCGGAACTTTCAGACGAGTGGGCGATAATAAGATCGTATCCTGCCTGTGTGATCACTTTTTCTATACCTGCCAACACAGACGTAATAAAGTTACTGTTTAGCTCATGCACCATTACACCGATAGTATGCGATTTTTGGTTGCGTAAGCTGCTGGCAAAACTATTGTGGCGGTACCCGAGGATTTTTGCTGTTTCCTGTATTTTTTTGCGTGTATGTATATTAATGGCAGGATGATCCTTCAATGCACGACTTACTGTAGCTGTGGACAGGGCCAGCTTTTGTGCGATATCATAAATTGTTATTTCTTTTTTTGCCTTCATGGGAGCATTAAAATATATGGATAATGAAGTATCAACTCTTCTTTTTCAAAGACGATTTCCTGATCACCAGGTCGGAACGTAATATTATAGAATTGGTGTTCTTAGAGGCGTACTGGTCGTTAAGAATATTGATCATACTGTTTAGTGCTACTTCCCCCACATTATACCCATCATAATTTACGGTAGTTAGATTGGGCTCTATTACTCTACTAATGGGGTCGTTGTTAAAACCAGCAAAGGCTATATCCCCGGGTATCTTTATGCCATTTAATTTAAGATGGATCATGCAGCTCACGGCCACGGTATCATTGGCGCAAAAAACCGCATCAGGCCGATTGTCCGCAGGTATTTTAAGTATGTCCACCGCGGCGGCTGTGCCTGCAGCTTCGTCCAGGTCGCCCATGTAAAGAAGGTTTTCGTCAAATAAAATGGCATGTTCTGCAAGTGCATCTTTATAGCCACGTAACCTTTCCCTGTAAATATCCCTCAGCAAATTACCGGAGAGGTGCATGATTTTCCGGCAGCCCTGTTCCAGTAAATGGGTGGTCACATTATACGCCGCCCTGTAATTATCGATGACTACACTAATGTTTGCACTTTTAGGAAAGGCCCGGTCAAAAAATACTACGGGGATATTTTTATTTGTAAAAGGCAAAAGATGGTCAATGTCCTTTGTATCATACGCGAGGGACACCAGCAAGCCATCCACTCTTTTGTTGAACATGATCTGCGCATTTGTCCTTTCCTTGTCCTGTTTTTCTAAAGATTGTGCGATAATGAGATTGTAGCCCTGCCTGGTAGCGCAATTTTCCATCCCCGCCAGTGCAGACGCCATAAAGTTGCTCGTAAGACGGGGAACAATAACGCCAAGGGTATGTGTTTTTTTATTTCGCAGGTTGCTGGCGAAATTATTAGGCCTGTAGCCCATTTCTTCAGCCTTATCCAGTATACGTTTGGCGGTGACTTTGTTGATGTTCTTGTTTTTTAGACCACGACTTATCGTTGCAGGAGAGAGGCTTAATTCCCTGGCAAGATCATAAATCGTAATTTCTTTTGACATCTGCAGCGGATCTAAATTTCCGTTTGTCTGGCTAAGATAGATTATTTTTTAAAAAACTCTTTGCAATCGGTTACATATTTAAAAATAATAGTAATTTTAGTTGCTGATTTAGTTTGATTGGTGGGCCAAAGGCCAGGCCACACAACTATTTTCGGGTTCAGGAAGTTTGTTGTTTGCAGTATGAATGCATTTTTGTCCAGGTTATTGGGGTAGAGCAATTTTTGTAAACTCTTTTTACATTGTTCACTGTTTTTGAGGATATAATGAAACCGATTGCAACCAGGAGCATTCGTTTACAGGCCTTAACCTCATTCGAAAGCTGACATAATGGGAATGCCAATTACTTTTCAATATTTATGGGGCTGTGCTTTTTTTGCCCACAAGCATAGCCTTGCTTTCAGCCGGACTGCTGCTGCGGCTTGCTCCTCTTCCACTTTGTCATTTATTTATTCTATAATTTTTTTGCCGAAAAACAATAGACGGATCCTGTAGGATCTGTGCAGTCTTTCTTTTGAAAGAAGGTTGGAAACTATAATGTATTTAAACCAAAACTCGATTTGATCATGCCAAACACAAAAATCATTTTACCATCCAGTGGCACAATTAGGGCAAAAACAATTGCTGTTGCATTTGTCTTGCTGAACTTATTGTTTGCCCAAACCCTCTTCGCCCAACAGGTAACTATTTCCGGCAGGGTCACTACTGCTGCGGGAGAGCCGGTAAACGGCGCTTCAGTTACCGTAAGAGGTTCCCAGGTGGGTACTACCACCGATGATAACGGAAATTTTTCACTTGCGGTTTCCCGGGGGGCTACCCTTATTTTTTCTGGAGTGGGGTATGCTTCCCAATCAGTGACAGTAAGGAACCAAACTGTTGTGAACGTCGTGCTTGCCGCCTCCGACAGGTCATTGGATGAGGTGGTTGTAGTGGGATATGGTACGCAGCGAAAGGAAGCAGTTACAGGTTCAGTGGCTTCCATCAGCGGCGAAAAATTGCGTGATATTCCGGCGCCCAATATTTCACAGGCTTTACAGGGAAGATTAGCCGGTGTGGAAATATCGCAAACCTCAACCCGGCCGGGCGCTACGATGCAGATCCGTATACGGGGAGTAAGGTCACTGAGCGCCGATAATAATCCCCTTATTGTGCTTGACGGTATACCTTTTATAGGTTCGATCGCCGACATCAACCCGAACGATATTAAAAGCCTGGAGATCCTTAAAGATGCTTCTGCTACCGCAATTTACGGTTCCCGTGGCGCCAATGGGGTTATACTTATAACAACTGATAAAGGATCAAAAAACCGAAAACCGCGGATCAATTATAGTAGTTATGTCGGTACGCAATCTGTTTTTGCCAAATACCCGATGATGGATGCGCAGAAATTTATCGCACTCCGGGCTGCTGCAGGTCAATATACAAACGGGCAGGATGAAGCAGACAGCCTCAGTACGGATTGGCAGGACCTCTTTTACAAGACCGGCATGGTTACAGATCATAATCTCAGCGTTTCCGGGGGAACGGAAACCGGAAATTATAATTTTGGTATGGGGTACCATCTTAACCAGGGGGTGATCCCGACACAACAATACAAACGATATTCTATACGCGGTTCTCTTGATCAGCAGATCGGGAAAAATTTCCGCCTGGGCTTCACTTCAAATACCAACTATAACGAAAGCCATGGCAACCAGGTAGGTCTATATAGCACCCTGAGTATGACGCCCATTTCTTCGCCGTATAACGCCGACGGCAGTATGAAAAGATCTATACGGATGATCCTGGACAACCAGTACATCTATACAAAAGATGTAGTGGAAAGATTACGGGATAATGATCAATGGATCAGCGAAACAAGAGGTTTTGCCTCTTACAATGCTATATATGGAGAAGTGAAACTGCCTTTTATTGAAGGATTGAAGTACCGGGTAAACCTTGGCCTTGATTATATACAATCCAATGGCGGTGCTTATACCGGGGCGGGAGTAGGCGATGGCCTTAATCCTAACACCTTATCATCTGCTTCGGTTGATAACAGGAATACTTACCACTGGACACT
>JAKFCK010000575.1:0-6682 GCA_036676685.1 Chitinophagaceae bacterium
TTTGCCAGGCCCTCCTGTACACTGTTAATGATGCCCAGCTCTGCAGTTCGCTGTTCTGTTTCTTTTAAAAGCCTGCTGGTTTCGTCAAACAGCCTTGCATTCTCCAAAGCCACACTCATACTACTGGACAATGTTTCCAGCAAACGAATGTCGGATACCGAAAATGCGTTTTCAATATCTATATTCTGAAGACTCACATAACCCCTGATAATGTTACCTGTGAGTAGTGGCACAAACAATAAGGATTTTGTCATTTGTGAATCGCCGATGGGGCTTAGCCCATACTCATTAATGGCTTGCTCAATTGTTGATATATAGATGGTGTGTTTTTGTTCTATCAGTTGTTGCCGGAGTTTATTGAGTGGCCTTGGCTCCGCTTTAAATTTTTCCCCATTCTCAAAGAAGTAATTAAAATATTCGTTCTTATTTTCTGCGTCAAAGCTGGCAATGATGACGGCTTGTGCCGTAAACAAATTTTGTACCCGGTCACCTACAAGATTATAGATGCCCTCCATATCCAGTTCCTTCGCCAGGCCTTCCTGCACACTGTTTATTACAGCAAGTTCTGCAGTTCTTTGTTCAGTCTCTTTTAGCAGCCTGCTGGTTTCATCAAAAAGCCGCGCATTTTCCAAAGCTACACTCATACTGCTGGCAAGGGTTTCCAGCAGGCGAATGTCGGATTCACTGAATGCATGTTCTGTATCAATATTCTGAAGACTAACGTAACCCCTTATAATATTACCCGTAAGCAGCGGTACAAATAATAAAGACTTAGGCATTTCTGTGGCGGCAATAGCGGTTAATCCATATTCCTCTCTCGCCTGCTCCTCGGTAGCTATATAAATACTCTTTTTCCTGTCAATTAATAACTGCCTGAGTGTATTTACCGGCCTGGGTTCAAGGGTAACGATTTCGTCGTTTTCAAAAGCATAATTAAAATGTTCTGTGTGATTTTCCATGTCGAAGCTGGCTATTATCACCGCCTGGGCATTAAAGAGTTTTTGTACCCTGTCTCCAACAAGATTATAAATACCCTGCATGTCCAGTTCCTTAGCTAATCCGTCCTGCACACTATTGATCACAGCCAGTTCTGCAGTACGTTGTTCTGTTTCTTTCAGCAGCCTGGTGGTCTCATCAAAGAGCCTGGCATTTTCAAGCGCCACGCTCATGCTATTGGCCAGGGTTGTAAGCAGGTTCACATCAGACTCGGGGAATGCATTTTCCTGGTCAAGGTTTTGCAAACTCATAACGCCTGTTACTTCGGCCCCGGCGATCATGGGTACAAATACCAATGATTTTGCGCCTTCGCCGATAATAACGGTTTGATCATATTGATTCCGGATAAGTTCTACATCTTTATTGATAACAAACGGCTTTGCAGTTTCTATCACATGTTTCCTGAATCCTTTTAATGGCCTTGGCCCTAATAAAGTGCGGTCGCCTTTTTCATAGGTGTACCTGTCCTCAATGAGATCGGTAGTTTTATCGTAAGTAACAATATCTATCACCTGCGCATTAAAAATAGCCCGCATTTTTTCTCCCACCAGTTCGTAAATACCCTGGATATCCAGTTCCTTGGCCAGGCCCTCCTGCACACTGTTGATCACTGAAAGTTCTGCTGTTCGCTGTTCGGTTTCTTTCAGCAGCCGGTTGGTCTCATCAAATAGCCTTGCATTTTCCAGCGCCACACTCATGCTGTTTGCCAGAGTATTCAAGAGGTTTACATCTGAGTCAGAAAAAGCATTTTCGTGATCAAGGTTTTGTAAACTGATCATGCCATTTACCTTGCCTCCCGATTTCATGGGTACCAGCACTGCGGATTTAGGATGTTCACCAATCAGTATGGTGTTGTTGTATTGAAGATTTATCCTATCAAAATCCTTATTGATCACCAGTTGTTGCCCGGTGGTTATGATGTGTTTTCTAAAGCCTTTTGGTTCCCTGGGGCCCAATAAAGTGGTATCTCCTTTTTCGAACGAATAGCGGTCTTCAATTAAATTTAACCTGGGGTCGTAGGTAACAATATCTATGACCTGCGCACTGAATATTTCCCGCATCTTTTCACCAACCAATTCGTAAATACCCTGTATATCCAGTTCCTTAGCCAGGCCTTGTTGCACGCTGTTGATTACCGACAATTCTGCGGTACGTTGTTCGGTTTCACTGAGCAGGCGGGTGGTTTCGTCAAAAAGGCGTGCACTTTCCAGTGCCACGCTCATACTATTGGCGAGAGTTGTAAGCAGGTTTACATCTGAACTGGAAAAAGCCTGTTCATGATCAAGGTTCTGAAGGCTGATTATGCCCTTCACTTCACCCACAGCGATCATCGGTACGTATACCTGTGATTTAGGCATTTCGCCAATCAGGATCTCATTTCCATAATCCAGTATAGCCTGTGCCACATTTTCATTATGCAAAAGCAATTGACGGGTTTCAATTACGTGTTTTCTAAATCCTTTTGGCTGCCGTGATCCGATTAAGGTCCTGTCTCCCTTTTCGTATGCGTAGCGGTCTTCAATGAGGTTGGCAGCACTGTCATATGTAACGATATCGATTACCTGCGCATCAAAAATTTCCCGAATCTTTTCTCCCACCAGTTCGTAGATTCCCTGCATATCCATTTTTGCTACCAGGCTTTCCTGTACGCTGTTGATCACTGCCAGTTCAGCATTTCGTTGTTCTGTTTCTTTGAGCAGCCTGTTTGTTTCATCAAATAGGCGGGCACTTTCCAGGGCTACACTCATACTATTGGCCAGGGTGGTAAGCAGGTTTACATCAGAGGTCGAAAAAGCCTGCTCATGGTCAAGGTTCTGCAGGCTGATAATTCCTTTTACTTCACCTCCTGCTATCATGGGCACATACACGTGGGATTTTGGTGTTTCTCCAATCAACACTTCATTATCAAACTCACGCATGGCTTCCTGCATATTATCGTTGTGTAATAATAATTGCTTTGTCTGGATCACGTGTTTTCGAAAACCCTTCGGTTCCCGTGGACCGACCAATGTTCTGTCACCTTTTTCATAGGAATACCGGTCCTCCAGGATGTTTGAATGGCGATCGTACATTACAATATCAATGACCTGGGCATCAAAGATCTCCCGGATTTTTTCTCCCACCAGGTCATAAATGCCCTGCATATCCATTTTTGCTACCAGGCTTTCCTGCACACTGTTTATTACCGCCAATTCTGCATTACGTTGTTCTGTCTCTTTTAATAACCTGTTTGTTTCATCAAACAACCGTGCATTTTGCAGGGCAACACTCATACTATTTGCCAGGGTTACCAACAGTCGTACATCCGAGTCGCTGAAAGCATGATCCTTGTCAAGGTCCTGCAGGCTGATCATTCCCTTCACTTCATTGCCGGAAGCGAGAGGAACAAAAACCGCCGATTTAGGCTGTTCGCCATGAATCACGGGGCTACTAAATTCCAGGCTTTTATTGTGCAGGTCTTCATTTATCAGCAATAACTGACCGGTATCAATTACATGTTTCCTGAAACCTATGGGTTCCCACGCACCTACGAGGGTTCGGTCGCCTTTTTCATAAGCATACCTGTCTTCTACCAGGTTTGTTGTTTTATCGTAGGTAACAATATCTATTACCTGGGCATTAAATATTTCCCGCATTTTTTCTCCTACCAGTTCATAAATACCCTGAATGTCCAGTTCCTTTGCCAGCCCTTCCTGCACACTGTTTATGACCGACAGCTCTGCGGTACGTTGTTCGGTTTCTTTCAACAAACGATTGGTTTCATCAAACAGGCGGGCATTTTCCAGGGCCACACTCATGCTGTTTGCTAATGTACTTAACAGGCGAATATCGGAGAATGAAAAAGCATTTTCCTCATCAATGTTTTGAAGGCTTACATAGCCTGTTACTTTATCACCCACTTTCAGTGGCATGAACAATAATGATTTGGGTGCTTCGGTTCCAGGCACCACTTTCATCCCAAATTCCGATGCAGCTTTCGGGTAGTCTTCATTGATCAATATGTTCTGACCCGTTTCAATCAGGTGTTGTCTTACTTTATCAAAACGCCGCGGATCAGGATGAGATATTTCTCCTTTCTCGATGTGGTAATTGAAGTGTTCCAGTTTTCTTTCATGATCAAAGCTGGCAATGATGACCACTTGTGCGCTAAACAGTTTTTGAATACGGTCACCTACTAAATTATAAATGCCCTGTATATCCATTTCTCTGACGAGTCCTTCCTGCACACTGTTGATCACCGCGAGTTCTGCTTTGCCTTGTTCTGTTTCTTTGAGTAACCTGTTTGTTTCATCAAAGAGCCTGGCATTTTCCAAAGCAACGCTCATGCTATTCGCCAGTGTTTCTAACAGCCTCACATCCGATTCACTGAACGCATTTTCTTTGTCCACATTTTGCAGGCTTACATAACTGGTTACCTTGTTGCCTACGATCAGGGGAACGTACAAAATGGATTTTGGCATTTCGGTGCCTGAGATCAACTTTAGCCCGAACTCGGATAATGCCTCCGTTACATTATTATTAATCAGGATTTTCTGCTTTGTCATGATAAGCTGGTAGCGCAGCTTATCGTATCGGCGGGGCTCGGGATGGAACTGTTCCCCTTTTTCGATCATGTAGTTAAATTTCTCGGTGCCGTTGTCGTGATCAAAGCTGGCAATGATCACCACTTGTGCATCAAAAACTTCCCGGATCTTGTTGCCCACCAGGTCGTAAATAGCCTGCATATCCAGTTCGCGGGCCAGGCCTTCCTGCACACTATTTATCACAGCCAGTTCCGCAGTACGTTGTTCGGTTTCTTTTAATAAGCGGTTAGTTTCATCAAAAAGCCTTGCATTTTCCAATGCCACACTCATACTGTTCGCCAGGGTTTCCAACAGTCGTACGTCCGATTCACTGAAAGCATTTTCAATTTCCATATTCTGCAGGCTGATATAGCTGTTCACTTTGTCACCTATAATCAGCGGAACAAATACCCCGGATTTCGTCATGTTTGTCCCTGGTAATATTTTCAGGTCAAACCGGGCTACCGCCTCCTCATAATTAGTGTTGATGACAATTTTCTGCCTGGTCATGATCAGGTGCCGCCGGAGTTTGTCATAGGGGCGGGGTGCAAGGTAAAATCGTTGCCCATCTTCGATGAGGTACTTGAAACTTTCTGTAGCAGCTTCGTGGTCAAATGTGGCGATGATCACCGCCTGTGCATTAAATAATTCCTGGATGCGGTCGCCCACAAGGTCGTAGATAGCCTGCATATCCAGCTCTTTGGCCAGGCCCTCCTGCACACTATTGATCACACCCAACTCCGCCTTCTGCTGTTCGGTTTCCTTAAGCAGGCGGGTTGTTTCATCAAACAGCCGCGCATTTTCCAAAGCAACGCCCATTGTGTTGGCCAGGGTCTCCAGCAGCCTTACATCAGCATCGCTGAACGCATTTTCCCGGTCGATGTTTTGGAGGCTGGTATAACCTGTTACTTTATCGCCAATCACTAATGGAACATATAAAGCAGATTTTGGTAATTCTGTACCCGGTAATTTTTTTACACCGAAAGTGCCGGCCACCTCTTCAAAATTTTTATTAATGAGGATCTTTTCCTTTGTCTGGATTAAATGCTTTCTTAAAATATTCAGCGGGAGAGGGGCGGGATAATAACGTTCCCCTTTTTCTATGAGGTATTGAATCTGTTCTGTTTGTTTTTCATGATCAAAAGTGGCGATGCCCACCACCTGCGCATCAAAAAGTTCCCGGATGCGGTCACCCACCAGGTCATAGATAGCTTGTATGTCGAGCTCTTTTGCCAGGCCTTCCTGTACACTGTTAATCACGGCCAGTTCCGCAGTTCGTTGTTCTGTTTCTTTGAGCAGGCGGGCATTTTGCAGGGCGGTGCTCATACTGTTGGCAAGGGTTTCCAGCAGTCTCACATCGGATTCGCTAAAAGCATATTCTTTATCTACGTTTTGCAGGCTGATATAGCTGGTGATTTTTTCTCCTGACATTAACGGGACAAACAACCCGGATTTGATCTGTTTTGTACCGGGCAGTACCTTACCGCCAAACCAGGTGACCCCTTCTTCTGTAGTATTAATTAAAATTTTCTGCCTTGTATCAATGAGGTGTGTTCTTAGTTTGTCATATGGCCGGCTTTCAGGATAAAACCTTTCGCCATTCTCAAACATGTATTGAAAGGTCTCTGTGCCGGCATCATGGTCAAAGGTGGCTATCATCACCACCTGTGCATCAAAAAGTTCCTGGATCTTATTGCCCACGAGTTCATAGATGGCCTGCATATCCATTTCCTGCACAAGTGCCTCCTGCACACTATTTATCACAGAAAGTTCTTCCGACTGTTGAATTAATTCTGCAGTACGTTCTGCCAGTAATTTTTCAAGTTCTGCTATGCGGAATGCGTCCTTAACCATAATTTGTAAGATTTATTGGTAACAGAGCGTGGTTCCTTAGTGAGGATGGATGATGCTTATTCTAATAGTTCAGAGTGTTGAAGCTGAGGTGAGTGTCTGTAGATCTTCACTAAATGTAATGAAAAATAATTTGAAAAATAACAATCGTTTTAAATTATTTCTTCATTCCTCACCAGCCGAAAACTGTGTTAACTTCTTGTGTTCATATGCTTTAACTCACCCTATTCCTTCCCCGTTACAATCCACCCTGCGATTCATATATTTTCCTG
>JAKFCK010000576.1:0-10414 GCA_036676685.1 Chitinophagaceae bacterium
TCCCAAACAATTACAGTACCTGCGCCATAATTCCCTTCCGGGATAATGCCTTCAAAGTTCCTGTAGTCAAATGGGTGGTCTTCTACCATCATGGCAAGTCGTTTGTCTGCCGGATTCAGGGAAGGTCCCTTGGGGACAGCCCAGCTTTTTAAGACGCCGCCCATTTCCAACCGAAAATCATAATGCAGCCTGGAAGCATCATGTTTCTGTATAACAAAACGTAGTTCTTTGCCGGTTCCTTTTCCACCCACCGGCTCGGGGGTCTGTTGGAAGGAACGCTTTTTTTTGTACAGGGTCAAACTCATATCCTTAAACTCATAAATAATGTACCAAGTTCAAATTAAATATGCTGATCATTTAATTGCAGTTATGCCATGGGTATTAGGGGTAAATTTTTCCCAATAATCCGCCACGTCTGCCATTTGAACTGTGCCAAACCCGGTCCGGCAGGAGCAATTCCTGATTAAGCCGGGAAAACCTGGTTTGATCTACATGTTATTTTATTGGTTTTTCTTTTCTTTGCAGCCAGCTATGAAAAAAATACTTGCCTTGCTTTTTTGCCTCGCCCCTGCCGGGGCCGCGATTGCACAAACAGATACACTTTTTATCACTACGTCAGATTCGGCCAGGATATTTGTACAACGTAGTGGTAAAGGTTTTCCTACCTTATTCATACATGGTGGACCGGGATCAAACGCCGGCTATTTCCAATATTGCGGTGGTTCAGTATTTGAAAAAGACGTGCAAATGATCTATATGGACCAGCGTGGTTGTGGCCGGTCGCCATCCCCGGCAAACAATGATTATTCTTCTGAAAGGATGGCGCTGGACTTTGAAGAAGTACGAAAGGCTTTGGGCATAAAAAAATGGATATTAATGCCGCATTCTTTCGGGGCCATACTGGCCACCCAATATGCGGGGAAATACCAGGATGCAGTGCAGGCCATGGTTTACCTCAACGGTACTATTAACATAGATCATTCTGCAAAAAGCGGCTTAAAAAAAACCATCGAAATTCTCCAGTCACATGGGGCGGATGTAGCGGAACTGCAACAGGATAGTGTCCCTCTAATGAAACGTTGGGGTGCAGGCTTTGGAAAACTCCAGGAGCTGGGTATTTTTCATGCCATGATGTTTGATAGCAAAGAAAATTTTGACTATCATGATTCTGTCACGCAGGCTACAGCAAAATACTACGGATTCGGTCAGGCCGTGTGGAATTACCCGGGCTATTTTAAAGACCATGCACCGCTTACTGCAAAGATCAGGGTACCTGTTTTGGTCATCGGTGGTACGAGGGATTACACGATCGGGCTTGATCACCCGACTCTGATGAAGTTTCCGGCCAGGGAAATAAAATATGTACCCGGTGGCCATGCACTTTATATGGAGCACACGCAGGAGTTGTATGACGCTGTGCACCCTTTCTTAAAGAAGCAAGCCAGGTAATCAGGAGGCGTTTCTTTCTTCAATCCGGCTAAAATTATAGCATTCCCGAAATAAGATATGCTCCTTTTATATCACGTGGAGATTTTGTATTTTAACCACATGTATTAGTTCATAAATGTTACGCTAAAAAATGCCTTCAACCTTTTTTTATTGCGGTTGAGATACAAAAATACAACGGCACTAAAACCATTTTGTGATACCGGGACGTACATTTTCTTGGTTACCAATTGATCTTATAATATTTCACGAAAATGTTTTCTTTACACCAAATTAAAGATGCCTCAGGCAAATTAAAAACCGGCGCCGATTTCCCGGCATACGTACAAGATCTTTTAAAGATCGGGGTCACAGAATACGTGACATTTGTAACCGATGGCCACACTGTTTTTTTCGGGGAAGAAGATTTCTCCATCCAGTCGGAAGACAACTTTGAACCGGTAGAAGTGGCTGAAGAAACTAACCGGGAAAAATTTGTGCAAGGGTTAATAGACCACCAGCAAGGTCGTTTGGACTTTCCAGGTTTTTGCCATCTTGCCGCAGCATCAGGTGTAGCAAGGTGGATGGTGGATACTAATGCGAAAACCTGTACTTACTTCAACACAGCCGGTGAAATCGTGCTATCGGAACATATTCCGCCAGCTAAATAACCAGTGAAAGATGCTCCCGGGTATGGCTTTTATGAACCGCTTCCCGCAAGAACTGTTCAATATGATCTACCTGCCTTTCACTTAAATAACCAAATACAGCAAGTTGCTGCCAGCCCCGCTCTTTGAGGTACCCGCTTTCGCTGCTGAGGTTTAATTTTCCTTTCAACGATCTTAAAAAAATAGCTTCCTTAGTAACCGCCGGTACTAGTGTGAACACCCTTGAATCTTTGCCGGCAAATGGAATGAGTCGTTGTTCAGTTAAAATGGCATAGACTTTTTCGGCCAATACCCGGGAAAATTCAAATTGATCTTTCGTGAGTTTCTGTACGATGGAAACGTACAAGGCCTGCAATAAATTAGAGGACAACGTGAAGGGGATGCCTTTGTTATCCCGGTAAAACGCCAGGTCCGTATAAACTGGAGATAAAGTTTTCACTGATAAATTGATATTGGAAAATACAATCGCTAACCCGGGAATAGAAGCCAGGCCTTTACCAGATGAAGCTGTTGCCATGGAAACGCCGGAAAGGTCCAACGGGATGGTACCCACTGTGCTCATGCAATCCACAAAACACAAACAGTTGTTGGATTTGCACAACGCTGCTAAACCCTGCAGGTCATTCACAACACCGGTAGATGTTTCGCAATGACAAAACAATATCCACCGAATGGAATGAGCGGTCATTAACAGGGCAATTTCTGCCGGTTCAAACCTTTGTCCCCATTCCACCTGGTGCGGCACGAAGGAAATATTATTCCTGCGCGCCTGGGACATTAACCTGGAACCAAATTCCCCGTTGGCAAGGATGAGGCCCGTACCCGGAATATGTTTTATTTCCTGCAACATACATTCGTTGGCCATAGTGCCACTCCCGGTAAGTAAATATGTGTGCCGCACCCGGAAATTACTACACAATATGCCGGTTGTACTTTTATATAAAGCCCGGAATGCTGCGGAGCGATGAGATATCGGCGGCTGCGATAACGCTGCCATCACTTCCGGAGAAACACCTACCGGTCCTGTACTTAAGTTAATTGGTAAAATCATCGCGCAGATTTTTTAATGTTATATACATGGGTTGATACAGTGCACCGGGCTTGCCGACTAATGCACCAAATGGCGTGAAGCCCATTTTACTGTACATTTTCAGTTGACGAGTAGTGCCCGAAATCACAGCGGCATCTGTTTCCTCATCGATGAGTACTTTGCATAAATATTGTAAGAGCCGGTAAGCCACCCTTGTTTTTCGTTCGGGGGTATAAACAGACAGCAGGCGGATCTCAGCCAGTTTGTTATGCGGTGGCAGGTAATGGTCCAGGTCGTTGATTTTATTGTCCAGCGAAAAAGGGCGTAAAAAGTTATAACAGACCATCCCGATTACCTGCCCGTCTTTTTTTGCAATGATATAATTATTGCGGGAATGAAATTTATCCACCAGTTTTTTATCTGCATTGCCGCCGTGCTGGGGGATCTCTTCCACGAAAACTTTATAATTCAATTCATGAATTTGCAGAAACTCGCCTAATTCCGTTGCAGGTTTAATGGTCATCTCTTGGTAATTTAAATTAGTCAGCCAATAAAAAATATCTTTGATATCACAAGCACTATAGTAGCGCACCAGATGAAAATGGCCAGGAATAGCTGCTTTCGATCAGGTTGTTTCGGGTTATATATTAAAATAAAAAGAAAGAACGGCAGAAGCAACATCATCAAAACGAATGGCATCAGCAATAATTTCCTGGTACCTGCAATTAAAGTGGTCTCTATATTAAAATGATCTAAAAACATAAGCGTAACAAAAAAAGCAGCGGTAACGATCGAGCAGGTGAGGAGGAACTTTCCCCGCTGAAAAGTAATTGGTTGCATGCTGTGGTATTGATCAGTTAATAATAATTTTAGTTGATTTGAATTTCCTACCGGGTCACAACTGCCTTTGCCGAATACCATGACTCGTAGTGCTCTGCGTATCTTTTTTCGATAGCATTTCTTTTTATCTTAAAAGATGGCGTTAGTAAATTATTTTCGACTGTCCATTCTTCTGAGAGCACCACAATTTTGGCTATTTTTTCGTGGTCATCCAGGCCTTCATTAATATCCAGGCGAAGGGAATTAAATGTTTTGTCCATTTCTCCTGGTACGCTGCTTTTTCCTGTAGCAGATAGGGTAACCAGGGCCATGGGTTGGGGAAGCCCGGAACCTACAATGCACACCTGCTCCAGGTGGGTGTTGGAGGCAAACATCATTTCGATAGGAGAGGGGGCTACATATTTTCCTTTTGCGGTTTTGAAAAGATCTTTCACGCGTCCCGTGATTTTTAAAAAACCTTCGGCGTCAATAAATCCTTCGTCCCCGGTTTTCAGGAATCCGTCTGCTGTAAAAACTTCCCGGGTCATAGCCTCTTCCTTATAATAACCGGCCATCAGGGCCGGGTGTTTTATTTCAATCTCATCGTTTGTACCCAGTCTTACCTGGCAGGCAGGCAACGGCTGTCCCACAAAGCCGATCCTGATGTTGTTGCTTAACGTGACATGCGAATAACAACAGTTTTCAGTCATTGCATAGGCTTCCTGGATTCTTATACCAAGTTTGTCATACCACCTGATCAGCGACGGTGGAGTAGGCGCAGCACCGGTTAAAATAGTAGTGGCCTCGCCCAGTCCCAGGGATTTTTTGATCTTACGTTTTACCAGGCCGGACACAAAAGGAATACGCAGCAGAAGATCTAATTTTTTCTGGGGAATTTTTGCGAGTATACCCTGTTGAAATCTCGTCCAGATGCGGTGTACGCCAAGGAAAACAGTCGGCTTTGCGGCTGCAAGATTGGCCGGGAACTTTTGCAGGGATTCTGCAAAAGAAACTTCTCCGCCGATATACAGGCTGATCATTTCCACCAGCATTCTTTCAGCAATATGGGATAGCGGGAGGTATGAGAAGAATCGTTCGGTATTTTTAAACTTAAAATGCCCTGCTGCCATGCTGGCCGCAAAACTGAAACTCGCAAAAGTAAACATGACACCTTTTGGAAGGCCTGTCGTGCCCGAGGTATACACAATGGAACAGGTATCGCTTTCCTTTCGCTCTATATCTCCGGTTAAAGGGCGATGACTGGTGATAAAATCTTCCCAGCTTTCGCAACCCTCATTGTTGCAGAAAGGAAAACTTATGCAGGGTAAAGATGCGGGGACACCCGGTTTCATCGCAGCCCAATCATCGAGTTTGCCAACGAACAATAACCTGGCTTCGCTATGTGCTAATATTTGTTCAATGGTTTGGGCCTGTAAATTCGGATACAGGGGAATGGACACATGCCCTGCCATCATGATCGCAAGGTCAGTAATGATCCAGTGGGCACAGTTTTTAGAGATTGTGGCAATATGACTCCCGGGGGGTAACTGCAGATCTAAAATTGCTGCAGCGAGGACCCTTACTTCTGCCCCTGTTTGCTTCCATGACCAGGTGTGCCATACATCGTCGATTGGCTGTTTTAAATATATTTTATCCGGGGTTGTTTTTTCCCATTTGTATAACCAGGAAAGCGGCGATTGATATTCCATGACGTTGATTTAATTTGTTCAAAGAAATATAAGATGTTGCACAATGTGTTTGACAAAAGTCAAAATGCATTTAAACTCAACATACCTGGTCAACCTAAAGAAGGAGACGATCATCTCCTCTTCCCCCTTACCCGGCTTAAAGTTTCCAGGTTCATGCCCATATAGGTGGCCAGGTATTTAAGGGGGACATGCTGTAGCAGGTCCGGGAAATGCCTTACCATAAACTGGTAGCGGTCTTCTGCTTTTTGTTTTCTCAGGTTATACACTTCAATCTCCAGCATGTATAAATATTTTCTGTGATCACCCTGCCGATCACGTTAAAAGCGGGGTAAGTTTTATACAGGTATTGCATATCATCATAATGCATGCTTGCCAGTGTAGTATCTTCCCTGGCCACGATGTTTTCATTACCGGGTTTCCGGTTGTAATAACTGTAGATAGAAGTAATAGGGGCACCTTCCCACAAAAACTTGGTTGTTATTTCTTCGCCGTCTTTCTCATAATAGCTCCTCGTCAATCCTTTTAAGATCCATGAAGTGTGGCTGGATATTTTACCTGCCTTCAAAATAAACTCATTTGCCCGGTAGTCCTTAATTACTACCCTCTCCCCAATATCTGCCACCAGCGGCTCCGGCAATGGAGTAATGCTGTGGAAATAATCAATAACTGCTGTGATCATGCTTGTCGGCTTTGGATAAGAAAGCTACACAATATTTAATGTATAATGGAAGGTCGATTTTCCGGTACCCCTGCCAATGAAAATTTACAACAAAACAAAAAAATATTTTATATCTTGAGCCCGAATCAATTCCGCTGTTTACGGTCTTTTCAAATTCCAATACATCCCGCTGCTTCCCCACAATATCTCTGCCCGCTTTTGCTGCTCCTGCCTCCTGGCATCCGCCGGAATATCCAGTAACCTCGTTCAAACCCGTTCATGGCTGGCCTCGCTACAAGGAAGTTATATTTTAAACAACTTAAACGAGGCAATCATGAAAAAAGAAAAAAGATCAATTGTTGCACTTGCATGCTGTATTGTTTTGTTGGGTTCCTGCCAAAAGGAAACGATTACGGCAGATCCAACATTTGATAATAGCGTGTCTTCCCTGAAAAAAGCGGGCCCTGCTACTGTAAGCCTTTTTGCGACCGGGCTCAATGATCCGCGCAGTTTAAAATTTGGCCCGGATGGCTATTTGTATGTTGCCGAAGCAGGCATAGGTGGCGCTACCAACAGCGTGGCTATTTGCCCTGAACTGCAGGTAGCTTTTCCATTTGGTCCTTACACAGGAAGCACCACCGGCGGGCGTATATCCAGGATCAGTGCCACCGGTGTGCGCACCACTGTTACCGACCAGCTTCCCTCCAGTTCTTCAAATCCTGTCATCGGGGATATTATGGGGGTTGGGGACATAGCATTTGTTGGCGACCAGCTATATGCGTTGATGGCCGGTGCCGGGTGCTCACATGGTGTTCCCTCGGTACCAAATGGTATTCTGCGGATCAACGATGATGGTACCCATACGGTAGTTGCCGACCTGGGTACATGGGCAGTGAATAACCCGGCTGCAAATGTTGAACCCGGCGATTTTGAACCGGAAGGCGTCTGGTACAGTATGGTAAATGTAAGGGGTGCTTTTTATGCGTTGGATCCTAACCATGGTGAATTTGTAAAAGTTACCACGGAAGGCGATATCAGCAGGGTAGTAGATCTATCGGCAGAATTTGGACATATTGTGCCCACAGCCATTGCTTACAATGGGAACTTTTATGTGGGCAACCTGAACACATTCCCCATTGTGGATGGCAGCAGCAGTATTTATAAAATAACGCCCAGCGGGCAAGTGATTGAATGGGCAACTGGCTTCAGTACAATCCTCGGCCTGGCTTTTGACCACGAGGCGCGCCTTTATGTGCTAGAGATGACGCAGGGTTCTGTTTCCGGTTTTCCTGAGCCGGGAAAAAGCAGGGTAGTAAGGATGAATCCTAACGGTACACACGATCTGGTCGCTACAGGTTTATCTTTCGCAACTGGCATGACCATGGGCCCGGACGGGAACCTCTATGTTTCCAACTGGGGTTTTGGCAGGCCTCCGGGTGGGGGAGAGATCATGAAAATAACTCTTGATTAATTTTATTGACCAGGATCTTGCAGAAAGGTTGTGAAATTTCTTTCGCAACCTTTTTTTATGGCAGGCTACCGAACCTGTTCCCTGGTGTGTCGTTAGTGCGGTAATGGCTGGTGCCGTATCCGGTACGAAAAGGAATAATTTTTGTGCGAAAAAAGGAGGATAACCTTGGCCTTAATTTTATCACTTTTTAAATCAGGCTGCCATGAATGATTATATAATTCAGGATACTACTGCACCGGAACCCATACCGGTGGGGTATCATACAGTCACACCATTCCTTATTGTGAATGGGGCAGAAAAACTACTTGATTTTTTGAGGAATGCATTTAATGCAGAACAGACCTACGTAATGAAAGATCCCTCGGGGAAAGTGATGCATGCTACAGCAAGGATCGGTGATTCTATTGTTATGATCGCGGACGCCAATGAAAAAATGGCCGCGATGCCCTGTATGCTGTACTTATACGTTCATGATGTGGACAAAGTTTACCAGCAGGCCGTGAAGGCCGGGGGACTATCGCTTCGTGAACCCACCGATGAATTTTATGGTGACCGCTCGGCAGGAATAAAAGATGGCTGGAACAACCAGTGGTGGATCGCCACTCACATCGAAGATGTGGAGCTGGATGAAATAAACCGGAGAGCAGAAGCTTTTTATTCTAAAAAATAATTCTGCCGGAGAAAATTCCTCACGGGGAAATACTGCCATCGCGGCGGAACTACATTTTTGCGCCTTAGCAATAAAAAGTTGCAAAGATTTTACTTATCTTTTTTAAGTAGCTGTTCTGCAATAAAATTATCCGTCATTTTTTCCAGCAGGGATAGGGTCACACTTCCACGGGAAAGTACCATGTCATGGAAAACACGCACATCAAATTTTTCCTGTAATGCCCCTTCAGCTTTTTTTCTCATCTCCCGTATTTTTATTTCCCCGATCTTATAAGACAAGGCCTGGCCCGGCCAGGAAATGTAACGGTTTACTTCGGTATTCACTTCGTGCAGGGAGAGCGCGGTGTTGTCTGCCAGGTAATTCACCGCTTGCTCCCTGGTCCAGTTTTTTTGGTGAATGCCAACATCTATCACGAGCCTGCATGCCCGCCACATATCATAAGTGAGACGGCCAAACAAGCTGTACGGGTCCTGGTAGAACCCCATTTCATGGCCCAGGTACTCGCTGTATAATCCCCAGCCCTCACCGAAAGCATTGATATATAAATTCTTCCTGAAATCGGGCAGGCTGTCCAGTTCCTGCGAAAGGCAGATCTGTAAATGGTGGCCTGGCACTGCTTCGTGTAATGTTAATGCTTCAAGGGTGAACAAAGTGCGGCTGGGCAGGTTATACGTGTTCACCCAATATTCTCCGGCGCGTTTTCCATAGATGGAGGCCCCGGAATATCTCCCTGTTGTATAGGTAGGCGCCAGATAATCGGGTACGGGTGCCACGGTATATGGCAGCCTGGGGAGCTTGCCGAAAAGCGAAGGTAGTTTTCCGTCCGCTTTTTTTGCTATCCATGCTGCTTCCTTTAATAACTGGTCTGCCGATGATGGATAAAATCGGGGGTCAGATCGTAGGTAAGCCAAAAATTCTTTAAAACTACCTTTAAATTGTAGCTGGCGGATAACACCGTCCGTTGCGGCACGGATCCTGGCTACTTCCTGTTCACCCGTTTTAAACACTTCATCGGGGGTTAAATCTGTGGTCGTGAAATGCCGCACGCGATCTTCATAAAATGTCCTGCCATTTGGAAAAGCGGAAGCTCCCAGGCTGGTTCGGGTTTTAGGTAAATATTCATTGTTAAAAAAAATGGCGATTCGTTTATAGGCGGGGATCACATGCTGCCGGATGAGCTCCCGTGCACCTGACCTGAGTTGGTTCCAATCTTCAGCATTGATACCCACGGGCTGTTTTATAAAGGGTTTCCAGAAAACAGATTTTTCCAGGCTGTCCACGATATGTTGAATATAGGTAGCTTCGTAACCTTTTAAGATAACAGCCGGCTGGCTGATCCCCAAACCCAAACCATTACGCATCAGTTGCAGGTGTTGCTCCACATACCTCGGGATATCTTCAAGTATGAGAAGGTATTGTTCAGCATCCCTCTTTGTATTTAAAATGGTATTTCCCTTCCCGGCCAGGCCTGTATGGAAACCTGCATCAGATAAGATGGGATTCTGGTAGGTCCTGTAAACATATTCAGACATCTCATTTCGCACATCATGCTTCAATAGTTCAAGGTTTACCTGGTCGTCGAAAGTGATCGCACTGGTATCAATGTTTTTTAGTTTTTCGTAAGCGGATTTGTAAAACTCGTATCGCCTGAAAAAGCTTGCTTCAGTAAAAGAACCCAGTGGCTGTTTGGCTGTACTGTCCTTTTTTCTCTCCTCGTTACTGAATTTTTTTATTTCGTTGAGAACAGCGGTAATTTCCGGGTGAATATTTTTTTGTGCAAAAAGCGGGAAGAAAAAAAAGACTGTAGTCAGCAGCTGCAGAAAAATATGCTTCATAAAATATCCTTTACTGTATAAAAATGAACACCTTTTCCCGGAAGCTCAAAGCCTCGTATGCCTGATGGTTTGCCGGAAAAAACATGTAAGAAATACTGGTTTTGTTAAAAAAAATATCCCCAGGTTCTA
>JAKFCK010000577.1:0-3588 GCA_036676685.1 Chitinophagaceae bacterium
CTCGGTGTGGGTAACAGGCTTTTTCAAATTGCCCGTTCACGTTTAAGTAGGTAAGCTAACATCAATGGAAGGTTTCGGGCAATGACGTACTTCAACTCAAATTTATTTTGATCTTTTATACAAACCCTCCAGCTGCCCAAACGCAATAACAAATTCAGCCATAGCTTTTTCCAATTGCGGTTTCATGCTTTCCGGCGGAAGGTCAAGCAAATTATTTAACGCGTATATTTTAATACGATAACGATGCGTACCTGAGGGCGGACACGGCCCTCCGTAATTATTTTTTTTAAAATCATTCAAACCTTCCACGCCGTGGACATCGTTTTCCTCCAGGTGATGCGTCACCGGAATATTCCATACCAACCAATGGACCCATGTACCGGCGGGTGCATCGGGGTCATCCATGATCAATACCAGGCATTGTGCAGCCTCCGGTACATTTTCCACATCGATGGGTGGGCTTATATTTTTACCATCACAGGTATATTTGGTGGGAATCATCCCACCCTCCTCAAAAGCAGGGCTGGAGATGCTGAGGGGTAGATAATCTACAGCTTTATCAATATGTTTAATCATTTCAATTTTATTATATGAATTACATACAGGTTTCCTTTGTTACCATAAATACCTAGGCCGCCCCGCTATTCTTGTCACACGCCAAATGGAAATGTGTCAGGCACCTGGTTGCCATTGGGCTCGATATGCAATGGGTAAAGGGCATGTGTTTGATCCAGGTAGATAAAAGCATCATAACGCAGGGGCATTATACTGGGCACGTAATTCCCATACTGCTCATACTGTGGGTTGTACACAACCCCTATAGCCCTGTGATCTAAATGATTTTCCAGGAACATATCCTCATCAGCAAAATTTTCCATGATCATCAATTTATTTTCTGGACCGGCCTGGTGTAATAAAGATTCCCAACTCCCCGATATTGCTTCAGGCACCGATACATTCTGCATAGCCGCACCCCATTTTCTACCTGCAATCACACTGCCCTTATAAGAGCCGAAGCCCACCAGTACCACGCCTTTTTCCCGGTGCTGCAGGCGTGCAAGTTCCCCGATATTGTACATACCTTCATCCACCATATCAGTCGCCCGGGCATCGCCGATATGTGTGTTGTGTGCCCACACAATTACCTTAGCATCTTCTCCATAAAACTGCAATAACCGCTCCAGTGTATCCGACATATGGCGGTCCCGGATGTTCCAGCTATGGGCGCCGCCCTTTATCATGGCCCGGTAATATTTCTCTGCATTTACAGCCACAAGAGCGTTTTGTTCAGCGCTGAATACATTTTCATAATCGGTATTATAATACGGAGCCCTTTCCCTTATTTCTTTGAGGAGGTTCACTACTTCAGTTTCGCATAGCTCAGGTACAAACTGGGACGCCCTGGCATAAGATTGCCCTTCCTCTTTCCGGTAGGGTTCAAAACAAAAGAAAGCTTCTTCCGCAAATTTGAGTGCGGAGCGGTCAGTTTTATCCAGGTAGATCATTATGCTTTCCATACTCTCCCAGAGGCTGTACACATCCAGGCCATAAAAACCGATTTTTTTATTTGCTGAACGCCCGGCGTTATACCTGGCAAGCCACTCACCGAATGCCACGAGTTCCCAGTTCGCCCACATCCATGTTGGCCACCGGTCAAAGGAATGTAATACTTTAAAAACGCTTTTGCTTCCTGTATCGTATCCTTTTATGAAGCGGTTAAGCCGGTAGCAGTCTGGCCAGTCCCCTTCCACTGCAATAAAATTGAAGCCTTTTTCTTCGATCAGTTTTTTTGAGATATGCGCCCTCCATGCATAGTACTCATGTGTGCCATGACTGGCTTCTCCCAACATTACGATCCGTGCATTTCCTATCCTGTCGTAGAGTGGTTGCAGATCTTCTTTGCTCTGCAGGATATGAGATTTGCGTCGGATACCCTCTACGATATCAGCCGCGCTTACTATATTTTCCCTGGTAAAATATCGTCGCATAGGAAAGTCATTTATCGCCTGCGCCCACGGGCCTCAACTAACAGGGCGGTTTTGCTGCTGCTTTATTCCCGGTTAAATTTTCCACCTCTAAACAAATAATTCCCCGACCGTTTTTCCATGAGCAAGGTCAAACTTTTCCTTGATGGTGGTCATTTGAACGCCCTATACTGCACGCTAGATTTGTCACTATAAAAATAACTACCATGGCAGAGAACACACAACCCATCAACACACTGCATAAGCTACTTGATTACGATGCAAGAAAGTTTACCAGCGCTGAGATCCAGCTCAAAAGAAGCCTGGAAGACTGGATAGAAAAAGCAGGATCGCTGCAGTTTAAAATCGTGCTGCAGAAGTACCATTCTTTTGTGCAGGACCATGTAAAAAAAATGGAAAGTTTTTTTGAGGATGAAGAGATAAGTTCATTGAGTTTTACCAACCGGGTAATGAATGCTTTTATCGAAGAATCCAACGAAAAATTAAACAGCTGCTCCGACCAGGAAGTGAGAGATGCCTGCCTGCTTGCCAGTATACAGGTGATCAATCACTACAAGATCAGCATTTATGGTACAGCTGCAGCCTTTGCCAAAGAACTGGGAATGGACAAGTTTGCTCCCGTTTTTCATGAATTTGAAGTAAATGAAAAACAGATTGATGATCGCCTCTCCCAGCTCGCAGAACATGAAATCAATGTGAAAGCAAAAGCGACGATCGAATTACATTCTTAATCAACACCGTGGAATTTCGGTATTATAAACCGGTACAGATACCTGTCGGGGATGTTACCCTGCACGGCGACCTGGCCATACCGTTGACTTCTACCGGCATTGTCATTTTTTCGCATGGAAGTGGCAGCAGCCGCTTTAGTACACGTAACCAACAGGTGGCAAAATACCTGCAGCACAATAATTTCGGAACGCTGTTGTTTGACCTGCTCACAGAAGTGGAAGACCAGTACTATCTTAACCGGTTTGATATTGACCTGCTGACGAAGAGGTTAGCCGATGTGACGGAGTGGCTGGAAAAGCTCCCAGCTGCTAATAACAGTCGCATCGGCTATTTTGGTGCCAGCACCGGTGCTGCATCTGCTTTAAGGGCTGCAGCTGTGCTGCCGGGTGTACTTGCCGTTGTAAGCCGGGGCGGCCGTGCAGACCTTGCGATAGATGTGCTTCATAAGGTGAAGGCTGCTACACTTTTAATCGTGGGAAGTGAGGATACAGAAGTATTGGAGCTGAACAGGGAAGCCTACGCACAACTGGTTTGCGACAAAAAACTGGAAGTTGTGGATGGGGCCACACACCTTTTTGAAGAACGCGGCAAGATGGAAATTGTGTCAGGGCTTGCTGCTGAATGGTTTGAGAAACACCTGGCGGCAGACGACATCATGATCGGCAACCCTATTACTGAAGACAGCACCAAATGAAAAAAGAATAAAGGCGTTTAAATAATTCATAACAATGTTATTCCGGGACCGGCTGGAGGCGGGGTTACTGCTGGCGGCCAAACTAAATAAGTATGTAAATGAACCAGGCATCGTCCTGGCGGTGCCGCGTGGTGGAGTACCGGTGGCCTATGCCGTTGCCAGGGAGTTAGGTTTCCC
>JAKFCK010000578.1:0-1630 GCA_036676685.1 Chitinophagaceae bacterium
TGATGTTGTATGTATTTACGCCGGTTTGCCTGACCAGAACCTCGAGTTTATTGGTCGTATACAAATAAAACCGGAAAAGCGGCTCCAGGTTTTTACCGCTGGCAGTGCTGAAAAGCTTTTCTACATCGGCAGAGACCACCATGTTATCGTAAGTATATTGCGGATCGGTGGCCAGCTTTTTAAGGGTTGGAAAAAATATTTCATCTCCAATTACATAACGCAACGTGTGCATAAAAAACCCGCCCTTACCATATATATCACCGTTATAGGCACTGTCGCTGTCAACCTGTTCACCACGTACAACAGGATACCTATTTTGCGTTTGCATAGCCGTTTGTTTCATCCGCTGTAAATAGGCATCTTCACCGGCCAGTTCGCGGGTGGCCATCGCATCGCCAAAAACACAAATACCTTCCTGTATCCACATATGCGCCCAGTCTTTATTGGTTACTTTATTGGCCCACCACTCATGGCCAAACTCGTGGTGCAACAGCCAGTCAAAATCTTTGCCTCCCAGGTTTTGATAACGGTATTGGTTACCATAAGCAATATTGGTTTGATGTTCCATGCCCAGGTGCGGCGTTTCAGACATAGCTATTCTTTCTTTTACCCAGGGGTATTCACCAAAATATTTCTCCAGTATATGGGCTGATTGTTCAAACAGGTCGAGCAGTTTATCTGCTTTGTGCCTGTTTTGTGGCAGCACATAATATTCCATTGGAACATTCTTGCCATTGATTGTAGTGTATGTTCGTTTCACCACTTCATATTTGGCTACATTGAAAACCAGGCAATAGTTGCTGATCGTATAAATTGTTTTCCAGTGGTAAGTTGATTTACTGTTTTTGTGTGTAACTTTTTGCAAGAGGCCTGGCCCTGCCACCACCAGTCCTTTCGGAACGGTGATGATCATATCTGCACCTTCATTGGGTTCATCCGAAGGATGATCTTTGCAGGGAAAAAATATTTTTCCTCCTTCGCCCTGGCAGGAAACGGCAATCCAGGGATTACCAAGTGAATCCTTCTCCCACTGGAATCCTCCAATCCAAGGTGCTCTTTCGGCTACACCGGGTTTGCCACCGTATTCAATCTTTACTTTAATTTTTTGAGCGGGAAGGGTTTGTGGCAAATTAATTTTTACCAGGTCATCCGGTGTATGCGTGTAGGGTTGTTTTTTACCATTGACTGACAGATTTTTAATTGTGAGTCCGTGCCAGAAATCGAATAACAAAATATTCGAAGGTTCCAGCAGGTTGAGTGTAATTTCTGTATAACCGTTGATGGTTTTTTGTCCAGGATCTACATCTAGTGCAATCGTATAATGACGGATGTCCATGATAGCTTGTTCTGGTTTAAGGACACCACCTGATTTAAGGTTCTGAGCATTTGCTGTGATGGAAATGAAAAGGAATAAAAAACACATTAATTTTTGCATAAAGCAATTTAGGAATAATTATTTCTCTAATAACCAAACAAATGCAGCATGATATAATTGCCCTCCCTTTTTACTGCCAGCATAACCTTTGTATATTGCCGGCAAAAAAATGGAAGGAACAATCAGGGCCAATATAAAACCAGGTATGCTGGTAAATATTATTTTGAAAGAAGATCAGCGAAGCGGTGCACTCAC
>JAKFCK010000579.1:0-1688 GCA_036676685.1 Chitinophagaceae bacterium
CTCTGGTTTTATAATGGAGCATACGATAACAATTTTTAGAAGTCAGCATAGCAGGTTTCAGTCGGCAAATTGTCGATGGATTTTACATTTTAATTATAGCAGTTATCAGTCATTGATATCACTTGTACGTACCAGCTTTTTATTAATGAATTCGTCTATGCCCAACGATGAAAGTTCTCTGCCATAACCACTCTGGTTCGTGCCTCCAAACGGTAGATCAGGTTGTGAGCCGGTTGGGTGATTGATAAATACCATTCCTGTATTTATCTTTTCTGCCAGTTTTTGTGCCCGTTTTTCATCTGCCGTAAAAATGGCACCGCCCAGGCCAAAGCGCGTTGCATTGGCCAACGTTACGGCTTCATCGTCGGAGCTAACCCGGTATACAGAAGCAACTGGTCCGAACAATTCTTCATGATAAGCCTCAGCAGTTGGGGGTATGTCCGTTAAAATGGTGGGTTGCATAAAATATCCTTTCATGTCAAATCGCTTACCACCTGTTACTAATTTTGCACCTGCTTTTACGGAGTTGTTTACCTGCACTTCCAAGCCTTCCAGTGCCGATTTGCTGCTGAGCGGAGCAAGCTTCGTGGCTTCCAGCATGGGATCACCGGGTTGCATTTGCTCTAATGCTGCTTTAAACTTTCCAAGGAAATCGTCATATACCTTATCCATCACAATAAATCTTTTTGCTGCAGTGCACGCCTGTCCGCAGTTTTGCATCCTGCCGTAAACTGCCCATTGTATCGTCTTGTCCATTTCAGTATCTTCCAACACTATAAACGGGTCACTGCCACCCAATTCCAGTACAGACTTCTTTAAGTATTTCCCCGCAGCCGCTGCTACGCTGGCTCCGGCACCTTCGCTTCCGGTTAGCGACACACCTCTGATCACAGGATGGGCAATTAAGTCGCTTATTTTTTCGCTGCTGATAAATAGATTGGTATACAAACCTTCCGGCGCACCTGCATCTGTAAATAATTTTTCTATGGCCTGTGCACATTGCGGCACATTTGAGGCATGTTTTAGCATGATACAATTGCCTGCCATAATATTAGGTGCCGCAAACCTGGCAACCTGGTAATAAGGATAGTTCCATGGCTCTATCCCCAACAATACACCTAACGGTTCTTTTCGTACATATGCTGATCCTTTTTCGGGGGAGAGTGGTGTATCGGCTAAAAACTGCGCTGCATGTGTTGCATAGTATTCATAAATAGATGCACTTAGTTCTACTTCAGCAGTACTCTCACTTATGCGTTTTCCCATTTCCAGGGTGATGAGTGTTGCCAACTCACCTGATCTTTCCCGCATAAGTTCTGCAACCTTGTGTACTATTTGGCTCCTTTCGTCAAAACTATTGTTGCGCCAGGCCTCAAAACACGACGCCGCTTTTTGAACCTTCTGGTCTAATGCCTGTTTTTGTATTTCCTCAAAAGATGCTATTTCTTCACCCGTATAGGGATTTACTGTCTTATATGCCATGGTCTTATGGATTGAAGTGGCTGTAGAGTATGTCATATAACACTGCCCTCGGGAAATAGTTGCACGAACCATTGAAAAGTTGAAAAATTTAACCACATGAACGTCTCCGTCCTCCAGGGCGTAGCCGAAGGCAAAAGATGAACTCCCTGAAAGACCATTCTTTTTCAGGTAAAAACTGCCTGTTTATATATCCCGGTAATCCTTAA
>JAKFCK010000580.1:0-8361 GCA_036676685.1 Chitinophagaceae bacterium
GTGAGCGGAAAAAGAAGCCATTATATTTTAGAGAATCGTATAGTGAATACCAATCGTTTTAATGCTAATACTGTGCTAAACAGGACAATTGGCTCTCACGTGGATTTTACTGCCGGCGGATCGCTCCAGTATCAAAAGAATCATTATTATAAAGAAGTGGAAGACCTGCTTGGCGGTGACTTTTACGTGGACCTCAACCAGTTTGCAGAAAGGGATTTTGCAACTACGCCCGGCGCTAATCAAAATGATTTGAATAATCCTAACCGGATCCTTACAGTGGGGGACAGGTTTGGATATAATTATGAGATCGATGTAATGAAAGCAGCTCTTTGGTCACAGGCAGTTGTGAAATTTAATAAGGTCGACTTTTTTGTGGCGTTTGAAGGGTCTAATACCCGGTTCTCCCGTACCGGCAAGGCGAAAGTGGGATTGTTCCCGAATAATTCTTTTGGCAAATCTGCCAAACAAAGTTTCTATAATTACACGGTGAAGGGTGGTATCACTTATAAGATCGACGGGCGTAATTATTTATTTGCAAACGGCTCTTACATGACCCGTGCACCCTTCTTCGAAAATGCTTACATCGCCCCCCGCACCAGGGACGCCGTGCAGGATAACCTTACCACCGAGAAAATAAAATCTGTGGAAGCTGGTTATGTATTGAACGCACCAAAATTAAAGCTCCGGGCAACCGGTTATTATACCGAGTTTGAAGACCAGTTAAACGTGCTTACGTTTTACCATGATGAGTACAGGAATTTTGTAAATTATGCGATCAGCAATATTGACAAACAGCATTTCGGAGCAGAGTTTGGCATTGATGCTAAAATTTACAAGGGCCTAAGCCTGAATGCAGGAGCGGCCATCGGGCGTTATTATTTAGACAGTCGCCAGAATGCTATAGTCACCGTGGATAACAGTGCATCAGTGGTTTCAAAAGACCTGATATATGCAGATAGTTACCGTGTACCCACTCCCCAGGAAGCTTATACGATCGGGTTAGATTACCGTTCACCAAAGTTCTGGTTCATCAATATTAATTTCAATTATTTCGATAACATGTGGCTGGATTTTAATCCACTGAGAAGGACAGCCGCAGCGGTAAGTGGTATAGAAGAAAATTCTGCAGCCTGGCATAACATCGTTGACCAGGAAAAATTATCCTCGCAGTATACACTTGATGCTTTTGCAGGTTATTCCTGGTTGATGAATAACAAATTCAAAAGTATGAAACACCGTACCTTCCTGTTGTTCAACCTGGGTGTAAATAATATTCTGAACAACGAAGACATTGTGTCCGGTGGGTTTGAACAATTACGATTTGATTTTGCAGAAAAAAATGTCGGGAAGTTTCCTGCCAGGAAATTTTACGCTTATGGCCTGAACTACTTTGCCAGTATCGGGTTGAGATTTTAATATAAACAAACAGATAAACGCTTTAAACAAATACTCATGAACAAGTTCTTAAAACTTTCTTTTATCCTGGCTTTCCTGGTAAGTACGGCTGCTGTTTTGAATTCCTGTAAAAAGGATTTTGACCAACCGCCGGGGGCATCGGATCCGGCCATTGTTGCTAATACAACCATAGCGCAATTAAAAGCGCTTCATACGGTGGGTGGGGCATATGATGTGATCACAACGGATGTAATTTTTTCAGGTATCGTGGTTGCCAATGACAAAAGCGGAAATTTTTACAAGCAGTTATTTATTCAGGATTCAACCGGGGCAATGCAGCTATTAATTGATGCCAATAGTTTGTATGGCAGTTACCCCGTGGGCAGGAGAGTTTTTGTGAAAGCAAAGGGCCTTACGCTCAGCGATCAGAATGGCAATATGGCCCTGGGAGTAAAAGCAACGGTGGCCGGGAATCCATCCCTGGAAGGTATCCCGGGAAGTATGGTCTCCCTGTACCTGGTTGGCGGGTCGCTGAATAACCCGGTTGTGCCTAAAGTGGTAACGCTGGCTGATCTGCAAACCAACATGAACGATAAGTACATCAACTCCCTGATAAAATTGGAAGGGTTCGAATTTGTTGCGGGGGATACCCTTAAAACTTATTCTGATACTTCAGCGTACAAAAGCACCCAGAATCGCACTATCGATATGGGATGTGGTGTCGCATCTTCAATTATCATCAGGAGTAGTGCCTATTCAAATTTTGCCGGCATACCCCTGCCCAAAGGGAACGGTAGCGTAACGGCTATATACACCATATTCCGTTCTTCCCCTTCAGGCTCAGCTACCAAACAATTGATAATCAGAGATACAGCAGATGTTCAACTGAAAGGCCCCCGTTGTGGTGCACTTCCTCCCGGTGCTGTTTATTTATTGAACCAGGACTTCGAATCTATAGGTGCCAACAATGCGACTTTAACATTACCAGGATGGAAAAATATTGGGGAAACAGGAGGCGTGTCGTACCAGAATGCAGTGTTTGGACCGGTGAAATGTGCAAAGATCACGGCTTTTGGGACAAGTACTGCAGCAGTGACTAGCTGGCTGATATCGCCTCCTGTTAATCTTACCGGCGCGGCAGCTCCTAAGTTGAGCTTTACTAACGCAGCGGGTTTTTCAAGTGGCAGTGTATCTTTCAAAGTTTATATTTCCACCAACTATACCGGCAGTAATACACCTTCGGCTTCTACCTGGACAGAACTCCCTGCAACGTATGTAACGCCGCCGGCCTCGGGTTTTTCCTCCTTTGTAAGTTCCGGCCTTATCAGTTTGTCTGCCTACATCGGGCAAACCGTTTATATCGGCTTTAAATACCAGGGCGGAGATCCTTCGGGAACAACTACATGGGAAGTAGATGACGTAAAAGTCAGAAATTTTTAATATGGAATGACAGGTAATAAGCGGCATATCTTAACCGGGATGTCGCTTGTTATTTCAGATGGAACAAACAGAAGATTTATGAAAAAAATATTTAAAAAAACTTTCCTGTGCTTATCCTTTCTTCTTTCGGTATCCTGTTTAGTGCAGGCACAGTTACTGGTAACAGAACATTTTAATTTTTCGGGTAATTTATCATCAAATGGCTGGACAGCCCATAGTGGGGTTGGTACAAACCCTATCGCTACTACTGCCGGCCTAAGTTACACCGGCCTGTTGGGAAGCGGAACAGGTAATGCTGCGCTGGTAAAAAATACCGGTGGTGAAGATGATAATATTACATTCCCCAACCAAACTACAAACGGCCAGGATATTTATTTTTCCTGCCTGGTAAATATCACAGACCCCGCCACGGATAAGGCGGGTGATTACTTTCTTCATTTGGGAGATGGAGGTGGTGCAGTCTTTACCTTTTTTGCGGCAAGGGTTTTTGCAAAAATTACAGCCTCAACAGTGAACTTCGGCATTAGTAATTCTTCTACTCCCACCTATGGTACAACCGGTTTTGCCAAAAACACAACCTACCTGCTGGTGGTGAAATATAAATTGAATACTACCGGTACCGCCAATACACCTGTATCTCTTTGGGTTATTCCTTCGGGAATACCTGTAACGGAAGCCATGGCCGGGGCTCCCCTGGTAACGAATACAACCACGGCAGGCCAGGCGGCCATTAGTGCACTGGCATTGCGCCAGGGTTCCAGCCTTAACTCCCCCCAGGTGGTGGTGGATGCGTTAAGGGTAGGCCTCACATGGACAGATGTAACGCCAGGTACGGCTCCACCGATTGTATTGACCGCTACACCATTAACGGCATTCGGGGAGGTTTGTATCAATGCAGCCACAACGCCCAACAGCTTTACCATTTCCAGTACAGGTCTTAATACCACCGACGTCACGGTGGGCCCGCTGGCCGGGTTTAGTTTTTCCACCATGGCCGCCGGTACTTACACTAATTCATTAACACTGTCTCAGCCGGGGGGACCTTATAATCAAATTGTTTTTGTAAAATTCTCTCCCGCGGCCGCACAATCTTATAGTGGTGGTATACCGGTGAGCGGCGGCGGCGCGAATACGATCAATGTTGCCGTGTCTGCAAGTGGCGCAAATTCAACTGCCAGTTTAATGACAGGTGCGGCTGCAGACATTACCGCAAATACTGCAGTGCTGGCTGGAGCCGTAAGTAATGCCGGGTGCAGCAACGTGACAGGATACGGTATTGAATACAGCGGCATCAATAATTTTGCTAATGGGCAGGGAACAAGAGTGGCGGCGGCAAATCCCACAGCAACAGGCTTTACCTCTTCGGTAAACGGGCTGGTTCAAAACACAACATACTATTACAGGGCTTATGCCATCAACAGTGGGGGTATTGGTTATGGTCCGCAACAAAGTTTTACCACAGCCGCCATTCCTGAAGGGCTGATGATATATGGTAACCCGGTGGCCCGCGGAGGTAACCTTCATTACAGCCTGAAAGGTATCAGGCCGGCTCATTACGCGGCTAAAATATACAACGTTGCCGGGCAACTTGTGTACAGGAAAGATATGATCCTGCAGGTTAATTTCATTGACGATAATTTTAGTGTGCCCGGCAACCTGGGCCCGGGATTATATAGCCTGGAGATTGAAAGTCTTGATTTTACCACCAGGAGATCTTTCATGATCAGGTAACAACCCGCCTACAATAGTTTAAAATGGCTCCCCGGAAAGGAGCCATTTTCTTTTTCATTAAGGCCGTCCCACACTGCCATAATTGCTGCCGCCTGTTGTTGGTATTGCTTTTGCAATTGAACGGGGACAATATTTTTAAAACATATTTATATGCAAAAAGGAAACATACGGGTACAAACGGAGAATATTTTTCCAATCATTAAGAAGTTTTTATATAGTGAGCATGACATTTTTATCCGGGAACTTGTCAGTAATGCAGTGGACGCCACGCAAAAGATCAAAACCCTTTCCTCTATCGGGGAGGCCAAAGGTGACCTGGGTGACCTGAGGATAGATGTTACCATCGACAAGGAAAAGGGCACATTGACCGTAGCAGACCAGGGCGTGGGGATGACAGGTGAGGAAATTGACAAATACCTAAACCAGGTAGCATTCAGCGGAGCTGAAGAATTTCTGCAGAAATACAAGGGTCAAAATGAGGCCAACATCATTGGGCATTTCGGACTTGGTTTCTACAGTTCTTTTATGGTGAGTGATAAGGTGGAAGTTTTTAGTAAAAGTTATAAAGAGGATGCCCAGGCTGTTCGGTGGGAGTGCGATGGCAGTCCGGAATTTATGCTGGAAGAAACTGAAAAAACAGGAAGAGGAACCTCCATCGTGATGCACCTGAATGAGGAGAGTAAAGAATTCCTGGAAGAACACCGGGTGAAGGAAGTGCTGGAAAAGTTCTGTAAATTTTTACCTGTCCCGATCTATTTTCATGTTGCGGGTGAAAAACCTGCGGAAGTAAAAGAAGGGGAGGAGCCTGTTGCAGAAAAAGCCATTAACAACACGCACCCGGCCTGGATTAAAAAACCATCTGAACTCACAAAAGAAGAGTACGAAAATTTTTACAGGGAGCTATATCCCTTCAGTGAAACTCCTTTATTCTGGATCCACTTAAATGTAGATTACCCGTTCAACCTTACAGGTATTTTATATTTCCCGAAGATCAAACAGAGCTACGAAATTCAAAAAAATAAAATTCAGTTATACAGTAACCAGGTATTTGTTACAGACGAGGTAAAAGATATCGTGCCCGAATTCCTGATGTTGTTGCATGGTGTGATAGACAGCCCGGATATTCCGCTGAACGTTAGCCGTAGTTACCTGCAGGGTGATCCGAACGTGAAAAAGATCAATGCACACATCACCAAAAAGGTGGCAGATAAACTGGAAGAAATATTTAATACTGATCGCCCTTCGTTTGAAGAGAAATGGGAAAGCCTTGGATTGTTTGTGAAGTACGGTATGATGACGGACGATAAGTTTTTGGATAAGGCCAATAAGTTTTTTGTAATGCAGGATACCGGGGGCAAATTTTACACCCTTGACGAATATAAAAATGCTACCGCTACCCAAAAAAATAAAGATGGTAAACAGGTAATTTTGTACACTACCAACCCGGTGCAGCAGGATGCTTACGTACAACAAGCTATCGCTAAAGGTTACTCCGTGGTGAAAATGGAAACACTGGTTGATGCTGCCTTCATCAACAGCGTGGAGATGAAATGGTCGGACACCCTTTTCACCCGGGTAGATGCAGATATCACTGATAACCTCGTTGATAAAACGGAAACTGCTGAGAGTGTGTTGAGCAAAGAAGATTCAGAAAAATTAAAAACCCTGTTTGAACATCCGCAGGAAGGTTTACACATTCACGTGGAGGTTAAAGGCCTCAGTGCTGATGCACCACCGGTAACGGCTACGCGCCCGGAGCAAATGAGGAGGATGAAAGACATGGCGGCAGTAGGTGGGGGCATGGCAGCATTTTATGCCCAGATGCCTGATGAAGTAAATCTCACGATCAATGGTAACCATCCAATTTTTGGTAATATCCTGGCAGAACAGGAAGCTGATAAACAACAGAAGTTGGTAAAAAACCTGGGTGACCTGGCCTTGTTATCACAGGGTTTACTAACAGGTAAGAACCTCACGGAGTTTATTAGCCGGAGTGTAGACCTGTTGGGCAATAAAAATTAAAATAAAAACATAAAATACAACTCAGCCCTGGCTTTTGCCGGGGCTTTTTGTTAAGACAATTGCTTCCAGGTAAGTCAGTTTTTTCCGGTGGAATATTTGTTTGTAACCCTGTGCAAAAAACAACTGTTTTTGGAGAGGGTTCGCATAAATAACCGTCATGTTACGGGGTGACCTTTCCAAACTCATTTCTATGTTCTCTACCACGCCACTCATGATCACTTCATCAAATGGATTGAACATAAAAATACAATCTGCGTCATCAGGGATCTCAAAATAAAAAGCATCGTTGTTGAAGACCTTATATTCCAGTTCCGGGAACAATAATTTGGTCTTTACCAGGTTTAGCTTTGCGACATCACAGAACTCTTTCGAAAAATCGACGCCCGTAACTTTAGTCACGCCATAATGCGCAGCCACACACATGATCCTCCCTTTGCCGCAACCTATGTCCACAAAATGTTTGAATGAAGACATGGGAAGTTGCGCGAAGACATGTTCGAGCAGGTCGTAGCTGGCTGGCATGTAGATGGTGGCATGTTTGATGTCGATACCTTTTTCTGTAAGTTTATCTAACTCGTCTGCACCTGTTGTATTTACGGCATATTTTTTTTCGCCTTTCACTTCTTTTGAAATGATATGTGTGGCAATGCGAATGTTCCAGTTCTGCGCCAGGTAAAAAAAATATTGCAGGTAATTGATGAATTGGGTCATTGAAAATTCTGGAGTTTGCAGGTTGGGTTATTCTATAAAGCGCCGGTCTTTACAGGTTCTTCACTTAGCCTGAGGTCTATAACTTTTAGTTGCAGTGATTTGATACCGTTCCATTCATTCTCATCGATGGTGAAAACAACATCGAGAGGGCATTTTTTTTGAATCAGCGGAAATTTTTCGGCCATGTTAAAAGCGATGCCAGTAAGCGTTATCCCATTTTGTTTCAGCACAAGTCGCAGGTGAGCCTCTTTCACAATTTTTGAATAACCGGTATCCATCACATTTTTTGCGATAAATACCGGCCGCATATTTTGCGGACCAAATGGTTCCATCTGGCAAATGATCTGGTAAAAGTTTTCCCTGATCTCTGCAAAACTGATCTCGCTGTCAATGATAATTTCCGGGATCAGCAAATCATCGCCAATACTGGCCGCTACTACTTCTTCAAATTTACTCCGGAAGGCATCTACATTTTCGGGAAGCATGGAAAGACCTGCTGCGGCAAAATGACCGCCATAAGCAACCAGGTATTCCCTGCACTGGTAAATGGCCTCGTAAAGATTATATCCCACCACGCTTCGGGCGCTGCCTGTGGCAAGCCCTGCACTATGGGTGAGTACGATCGTGGGCCTGTAATGGTGCTCAATTAAACGCGATGCCACGATACCCACTACGCCTTTGTGCCAATGCTCACGGTAAACCACAGACGATTTTTTACCGGTGGCATTCCCGTCTGCCGCGATTAGTGCAAGGGCCTCTTCGGTGATCGTACTGTCTGCCTCTTTCCGGTCAAAATTATCGGTGTGAAGCATTTCTGCAAATTCTTTTGCTTTGTTGTAATCCTGTTCCACGAACAATTGCACAGCCTTTCGCGCATCATCCATTCGTCCTGCGGCATTTACTCTCGGCGCTATGGCAAATACAACGTTGGTAATATGCAGCCGCGTTTTTACACCGGACAACTCCACCAGTGCCCTGATGCCGGGGGAAGGATCATCATTTATTTTTTGCAAACCAAAATAAGCGAGCACCCTGTTTTCGCCTGTCATCGGTACAATATCA
>JAKFCK010000581.1:0-8361 GCA_036676685.1 Chitinophagaceae bacterium
ACCAGGCACCACATTTTCGGGATGCGGGCAGATGACCAATATCCTTTTCTTCCCCGTCATAACTTTCTAAAGGTTTTCTGTATTTGAAAAAACGGGTGCTGATGTTTTATTATGTACGCTTTCCAGGAAAATGTTGGCAAAATCCATCGCTTCGCCGATCACATGATGCATATCCATATAGCGATAAGTAGCCAGCCTTCCCAGGAACGATACGCCATTCACAGTATCGGCAAGTGCCCTGTATTGCTTAAGCAGAATTTTATCTGCTTCAAGTCTTTTAGGATAATAAGGCAGATCATCCGCCCCGGTTTCCTTGCTGAATTCCTTGAAATAGATAGTTTTTTGGTGTTCCTCCCAGGGTGTAAAATGTTTGTGTTCTGCAATCCTAGTATACGGAACCTCCTCGTCACAATAGTTCATCTGCGCCAAACCCTGGTGATCGCCTTCTTCGATATGCTGCTCAAAAGTGACCGTGCGATACCCAAGCCTCCCGTATTCAAAATTAAAATAAGCATCCAGCGGGCCTGTATAAAATACATGGTCATAGGCGCTGGTATCCATACCGGGGATAAATTTCTTATTCAGTGTCAGGGTGACCGCAGGTGTTTCGATCATTTTCTGCATGATAGCGGAATATCCATCAACCGGTATCCCGGTATAGGTGTTGGTATGGTAATTATCGTCGTAATTAAAACGTACAGGTATCCGCCTCAGGATGGAGGCCGGCAAAGCGGTGGGCTCACATCCCCATTGTTTTTTGGTGTACCCGTAAAAAAAGGCCTTGTAGAGTTCCTCCCCTATATACTGTAAAGCCTGTTCTTCAAAATTCTGCGGTTCGGTGATACTGGCATCTCCCAGTTGGGCCAGGAATTCCCTCGCTTGTGCAGGGGAGAAATTTTTACCAAACAACTGGTTGATGGTAAGCAGGTTCACCGGGAGCGAATATACTTTGCCGTTACTCATCGCTTTCACCCTATGCACGTATGGCTTAAATTCCCCGAAACTGTTCACGAAATCCCATATCTCTTTTTTATCGGTATTAAAAATATGCGGGCCGTACCTGTGAACCATCACCCCTGTTTCTTCATCGCGGGATGTATGACAATTTCCGCCGGCATGTTGCCGCTCATCCCAGATATCGATGAAACAATTCATATTTTTTGCTAACATATGCGCCAGCACCGAACCTGAAAAACCAGAGCCAATAATAAGATACCGAGGAGACATACCGAAAGTGGTTAGTAAATAAAAAAATTTTGTAAATGTACCACAATTCAGTTTACGGCTTAGCGTGGAGCCGAAAAACGTCCACAATTAACGGGAATAAATCATTCAAATGCCTAATCCCTTATTTTTGCGGCTTCAAATGAAAAAAAATTATAGTAAGCAACCTGTTAAGATCGTACAGGGTACAAACAGGGAGATCGCAATTTTTTCTACTGAGGGCGACAATATTGACGCGGAAGTGGTGAAGTCTTTTGGAGATGAGTGGCTGAAATTCCATGATTTTTCTGATGAGATCATAAAAGAATGCGCGGAAGAATATTTTGATATACTGGATGAAACCATCCTGAACAAAAGTAGTTACGCCCTGGATGTAGGTTGCGGTACCGGCCGCTGGACCAAGTACTTAAGCAGTAAAGCGGGTTTTATTGAAGCCGTGGATCCCAGCAATGCCATTATTGCTGCAGATAAATTACTAGGCAAAATTGACAATGTGAGGTTAAGCAAAGCCAGCACAGAGACCCTCCCGTTTGAAGATGAGACGTTTGATTTTGCCATGAGTATTGGTGTACTACATCATATACCGGATACGCAGCAGGCCATGAAAGACTGTGTGAAAAAAGTAAAAACGGGTGGCCATTTTTATTGTTACCTCTATTATAATCTCGAAGGACAAAATCTTCTTTTTAAAACTCTTTTTTGGTTAAGCGACCTTATTCGCAAAGTGGTTTGCAGGCTCCCGGCACGCCTGAAGCGTTTTGTATGCGACTTGTTAGCCATCGTGATCTATATGCCCCTGGTGTTATGGGTGCGTTTCCTGGTGTTGATCGGGCTGAGGCCATTGGCGAGAAAAATGCCATTATCAGCCTACAACAATAAATCTTTTTTTATAATCAGGAATGATGCCTTGGACAGGTTTGGCACAAAGCTGGAACAACGTTTCAGCAAAAGGGAAGTAGAGACCATGATGCGGAACTGTGGTTTGGAGCACATCGTTATCAGCCCGGGAGTACCTTACTATCATGCTGTAGGGAAAAAATCAAAAAGCTAGTTAAGAATAGTTTCATACATTTTCTTATACCTGCCAATCGCTATTTCCAGGTCATAAAAGTCCCTGGCACCTGCGCGGATGGCATCCCTGTCAAAGGAACTCCCGTTATTGATCTTACCCGTAACCTCGTTAAAAGACGCGGCAGAAAAATCTTTAAGCACATAACCTGCCTCATATTTTGTGATAATCTCTTCTACATCCCCTACGCCGGAATTGGTAATAACCGGGATACCCATCGCCATGATCTCGCCGTGTTTCGTTGGCGAGGAAGACAATTTGGAAAAACAGGATTTGATAAAAAATATAGAATAGCTGCTGAAGGAAAGCAGCACCGGTACTTCATGCCTTCTTGCCTGCCTGGTTATGATCTTATGGGCAGGTAAGCCCTGCTTTGCTGCCGCGGCTGCGATAACCTCGTGCAGGTGAGGGGAAATGAAAAGAAATTTAGCCGAAGGTATTTTATCAGAAAGCACTTTACAGAAACGCATCATCTCATCCGTGAGGTACCACCCGCCTATAGAGCCGAGATAAGTAAAAACGGTATCGCCCTCCTCTATGTTGAGTTCGCTGCTGAATTGTTTTTTTAACACAGGGTCTACAGCAGCGGGGTCAAAAAGTTCCAGGTCAACGCTACATGGGATCACTTCCACCGGTAAGGGCTGGCCCGGTATATGCGTCCATGAGTGGATCACTTTGCGCGCAGCATAAGTAAGGCAGTTATTATAGTCTGCTTTTTCGATACATTCAAATTCGTGTTTCTTAAAAAAACGATAGATAGAATTGAACAGGGGATTTTTAAGATCCCAAATGCCTCCATCAACTCTTTCATCGGCCCAAAAACCCCGGATATCATTCAGGAATTTTACGCCATACTTTTTTTTAAGCCATAAGGCCACTAATGTAGGTACCCCCGGCCTTGTGTGCACCATGTCGTACCGGTTTTTCTCCTGGAGGGCTATTGCTGTTTTTTTTAATTGACGGAAATCATAAATAGACGACAGCATCGGGGGATTTTTATGATAGGGGATGCTCACCCACTCTATCGGGAAAGGCTCAATAAGTTTTTGTACATAAGTTTTGTTGGCCAGGTATTTATCAGGCTTGTCGCAACTGAGAATGGTAAAGGAATACCCAAACTTAGTAAGGTTGGAAAGATAAGGGATCACCTGGCTTTGACCAAGCGGATCCGTCATACCATCGTAGGAAATAAAGAGAATTTTTTTCATGCAGTTTGCCTGTGCGCTGTATTTAATCCATCCATTTTTTATACCACATCTGGAACATCAGCAGGTACCAGAATAAGTTATTATAGTTCCTGTCACCCCTGAAAAAGCTCGTCATAATATGGCGTACACCTGCCTTTTTGAATAGACCATGCTGCTCAAATGCGGCATCACTCATAAACTCGTCCGCATAATATTTCAGTTCATTACGCAACCAGTGGTGAATAGGCACACCAAATCCCATTTTAGGGCGGTCCATCATTTCCTTTGGAACATAGTCATGTATGATCTCCTTTAAAAGGTATTTTTTATGAGTGCCTTTCATCTTAAAATGTGCAGGCAGCTGCGCCGCAAATTCTATCAGCCGGTGATCAAGCAATGGTTCCCTACCTTCCAGCGAAGTACTCATACCTGCGCGATCTACTTTTACCAGGATATCATCTGGCATATAAGTTTTATAATCGACCGCGAGCATTTTATCCAGTTCGGTAAGCGAGCCATGCAGTTCACTTTCTGAATCAAAAAATGACCCGGGACGTTCCGCATGATCTGTAAATAACTCCCTGAGCTGGGAGCTGGTATACACCTGGGAAAGCAATTCATCCATCACAGACACCGCGGACCTGTCATTTTGCAGGAGCTGGGACAACCGTTGTTTTTTGATAGAAGCCGCAGTATTCCCTGTGAGCTTCACCAGTAAAGCATCCGGTAGATAATTAAGTATCCTGCCGGTAGGTTTTTGTGCAAAGGACGGGATTCGATTTACCTTGCTGAGGAAGTCCAGCGCCATAGGATATTTGTTATATCCTGCGAAGGTCTCATCCCCTGCATCTGCACTCAGCGCCACGGTTACTGATTGCCTGGCAAGTTTACTCACCAGCGTAGTAGGTATAATAGAAGAATCCCCGAAAGGTTCGTCACAATAAAAAGGGATGTCCGGAATAATTTCCTGGCCTTCCTTAGCGGTACAATAATGTTCAGTATGGTCGGTACCCAGGTAGGTAGCTACTTTTTTTGCATATTCCGCTTCATTATGATCTTCCTCGAAAAATCCTATAGTAAACGTTTTTATTTTTTCCGATTGATTTTTCTGGAGGATCGCTGTCACCGCTGTGCTGTCATATCCCCCGCTTAAAAAAACACCAACGGGCACATCCGATACCATCCGGTACCTGCACGCGGAAATCAACAACTTTTCAGTTTCTTTCTTTGCTTCAGCTTCAGAAATATCCAGTTTGGGCTTATTGTACAGGTCATATACATCCCAGTATTTGTGTATAGCAAATGCGGCTTTACGCACATCAAAATGCAGGTAATGACCCGGCAGCAGTTTATGCGTGTGTTTAAAAATACTGAGTGGTGCCAGGATATAACCGTATTGCAAAAACTGGTGTAAGGCCTCGTGGTTGATGAACTTCCTGAAGCCCGGGTGTTCGTGAAAACTTTTAAGCTCGGAGGCAAAAAGGAACAAACCGTCTTTCCAGTAGTAATAGAAAGGTTTCACCCCCGCCCGGTCCCGGAAACAGGTCAACTCTTTTTTTTGCGTATCATAGATCACAAAAGCATACATCCCTATGAAGTGGTCGATCATTGCTGCGCCCCACTGCTCCCATGCATGTAATAAAACTTCTGTGTCTGAGTGGGTAATAAACTCGTGCCCCATGGTTTCCAGGGTAACTTTTACCTCGGCATAATTATACATTTCGCCATTGAAGATGATGCAGAAATGTTTATACCACATGGGTTGGCTGGCCGCATTGCTAAGATCGATGATGGACAACCGGCGGTGGCCCAGGCCTACCTGTGTATTTTCTTCCTGGAAAAATTCGAAGCCATTCCCGTCCGGTCCACGATGAGCCAGTACATTGGTACAGTTCTCTAATATTTGTCTTGAAGAATGATTATTAAAATCTATAAAGCCTGCGATTCCGCACATGAACGGGTGTTTAAAAAAGAAACGAAAATAACGAATAAATGCGTTTGTAAGCGGTTAAAAGGCATAGGGCTGAAAGAAATGCGTGGTATGGCCCGTGAGCAATCAGGCTTTACCGGGGCCAGTACCCCTTTTCAACAGCGCATCATAGATATGAAATAAATTTTTTACGTAAGTGGCTTTGCTGTAATTGGCGCTTGCAATCCCCCTTCCCTTTACAGACATAGCACCAAGGTCATACTTATGGTCAAAAATATCCTGCAGCAGCCGCACAAAGTCGGATGGATCGTCAAGGTTAAAGAATAGGCCATTCCCGTACGTGATCTCTTTAAACACGGGTATATCAGAAAGTAATAAAGGCAGGCCCATTGCCATAGCTTCTACCGGGGCAATGCCAAATCCCTCATAGCGCGAGCTCATCACAAAAAGATTGTACCTGGGCAATAACCCTGCGATATTATCCGTGCTGCCTTTAAGTTCAATATTTACTTTTTTTTCGTCGATCTCCTTTTGTAAAGCCCGTACCGCCGCATCATCGCCCTGCCCGAAAATATGAAGGGAGACCGGGAGTGATCTCAGCTGTTCAAATGCGCTCACCAGGTAGGAGTAATTTTTCACGGGTTTGATATTGCCGACTGCAAGTAAGTTCAGCTGCTGCATGTTATTGTAAGGCCTGGACAAATTTTCCGGCTGAAGAAACTCGTCTGCTACATAATTTTTGAGGACGTATGCCGGACCGGATACAGGGATAATTTTCCGGTAATCTTCAAGAACCGCTTTAGAGACTGCAATAACGGCATGCCTCCTTTTCAAAACCGCTTTTTCCAGCCATGTATAAAAAAGGCTATTATCCAGCGCATCCTTACTCATGATCGTATGCAACGAAAATACGAGTGGAATGGCCGGGGGGCAAGCAGCCCGGGCGACAATACTGCTGTGCAATAAGTGAGCGTGCACAAGATCGGGTTGCGTTTGTGAAATGATCTTTTTTAATTTCAGGATGGCCGGTAGCAGTGATTTTTTTCCTGTGAAACCGAGGGTATACCGCTCCTTACAAATGAGTTGCGCGTCATCAAATTCAAATTGATCTGAGAGCGTAACGAGGATCAGCCTGAACCTGTTGTTGAGTTCCGGCAAAATACCCATGAGGAGCATTTCTGCACCGCCTCTTCCGAGATTATCAATAACAACAAGGAGTTTGTCTGATTTCATTTCGGGCGTTGGGTTTCACTAACTTTTCGCCAGTGTTTAAATCTTTGCAAGCCGGCCAGAATTCCGATCAGCCTGTTGGTGATAAAATTGATTGAAGAATGATTAGGCAAAATTTTGAACAGGGATATCCAAAAATTTTCGGATGCCTGGAAGAACCGGTAGATTATTTTCTGGTTCCCGCCATAGGCTTTTTCACTTGACGATTGGATCAACCCCGCCTCCACCGCTTTAAATTCTGAGGCATAGCCGTTACTTTCTCTCATGATATACCCACCTATCTCTATCCGGTCCTGGTGGTTGTGAAATAAGGTGACGCTAAAAACAGTGTATATCTTTATTCCGGAAGATATCAACCTTTGAGAAAGATCAATATCCTCTCCCTGGAATATCATCGCTTCATTGTACCCGCCAATCGAAGTGAAGATTTTTTTTTGCATCACTAATGATCCGCTACCCACATGCCTGTATTCATAAAGCCCCGTGGTGGGCTGTTCGCCGGACTGATGCATTCTGCCCCACATGGTGTGGTAAGCCGAGGACAATAAATACCTCCCCACTTTTGTGTTGCTGAGTTTTTCCTGTAAAACCGGCGGATATTCCCAGTTAAGATTAAACACACTTTCGCCCGGGTCAAGGCTGCTGAAACTATTGCT
This sequence comes from Chitinophagaceae bacterium, assembly GCA_036676685.1. Classification (GTDB taxonomy): domain Bacteria; phylum Bacteroidota; class Bacteroidia; order Chitinophagales; family Chitinophagaceae; genus Ferruginibacter. The sequence continues at coordinate 7,297 of JAKFCK010000581.1, forward strand.
GATCCAATCGATGGCTGCTTCATTCACCCACATGTCATCATCCACGAAAAACAGTATATCCCCCGATGATCTGTTCACGCCATAATTCCTGGCAGCCGACACCCCTCTCCCTGGGTTGTCCAGGCAAATGATCTTGCCATCTAAATGAGCGGGAGGAGCAAGAGTGCTGTCACCATCATTAACGATGATTATTTCCACAGGTTTGTTTGCTGCGGCATGCACTGCTTTGTCTACGGTTTCCCATAAAATAGTTTCCCGGTCACGGGTAGCTATAATTACTGAGATAAGTACCGGGTGCTCCATGTTTTACTTGTAGTATTTTACGTTGAACAGATCTTCTGCTATCACCAGCCATGCTGGCTTTTTTTTATTAAATGCATGATAATAACCTGATGCCCTCCCGACAATATTTGGCACCTGGCGCAGGAACAAAAATTTAGGACTAAAACCATACCTCGCAATCGATTTTACCAGCAGGAAATAAAATTGCACAAAGCTCTTCTTTTCCATTCTTATTTTTTGTTCCTGTTCCGGAAAAACCCCCAGTCTTGTTTTGGTTTCAGAGTAACCCAGGGAATAAGAAAGTTTTTTGATGTATGCTGCGGTTGTCCTGCTCTTTGGTATGATATGCTGCATGGTCAGCTCCGGTGTGCGGCCGGCATGGTAACCCATTTTTATTCCCGTCCACACGATCTGTATATCTCCACCTCCCACCAGGGAACTTCCTTTCCTGTCTGATATCTCTCCCTGGGCTTCCACCAGTTCACAATATTGTTGCATGATCGCCTTCCTCAGGATAAGCCCTGTGCCATAGGGATAAAATTCCTGGTAGGAAGTGAGCACGTGGCCATATATTGCCAGCGGAATGCTGAGCTCCTGGAACAGCGGGCGTTCCGATTCTAACCATTGATCTGAGCCATCAATAAAATCTACCCGCACAATGCCGGGGCCAACAAGACCAACCTCTTTTTTTTCAGCCATCACCTTATTGGCTGTAAGCAGGTAGTTTTTCCCGGGTTCATTGTCGTCATCAAAATAAATAACAACAGGAGCTGATGAGGCTTT
>JAKFCK010000582.1:0-8053 GCA_036676685.1 Chitinophagaceae bacterium
ATCAACCTGGAAGATATTAAAGCGCCCGAGTGTTTCTACATAGAACAGGAACTAAAAAAAATATGCAATATCCCGGTGATGCACGATGACCAGCACGGTACGGCTATCATCTCTGCTGCAGCATTATTAAATGCACTCGATATTCAAAAGAAAAAAATTGAAAAGGTAAGGTTTGTTGTAAACGGGGCAGGTGCGGCAGCAATGGCCTGTATGCGGTTATATGAATCACTTGGTGCTCAACATGCCAACTTTATGGTGTTTGACAGAAGCGGGATTTTATATAAGGGCCGTCCGGACGTGGAGCCGATGAAGGAAATGTTTTGCGTGGATGCCAAATACAAGGATTATGATCTGGCCAAAGCAATGAAGGATGCAGACGTATTTATCGGACTGAGCGCAGGAAATGTTATCTCTGCAGACATGGTAAAAAGTATGGCCCGCAATCCTATAGTATTTGCGATGGCCAATCCCGACCCTGAAATTCCATATGAGGTAGCAGTAGGGGCAAGGAAGGATCTTATCATGGCAACGGGCCGAAGTGATTATCCTAACCAGGTAAACAATGTATTGGGTTTCCCCTATATTTTTCGTGGAGCCCTGGACGTTAGAGCTACCCAGATAAATGAAGAAATGAAGCTGGCCGCGGTAAAAGCCCTGGCAGAGCTGGCGAAAACGCCGGTGCCGGATATTGTGAATCTCGCTTATGACGACCAGCATATTTCCTTTGGACCGAATTATATTATTCCCAAACCTGTAGACCCCAGGTTGTTGTCTACCGTGGCGCCGGCTGTGGCGAAAGCTGCTATGGATAGCGGTGTGGCCAGGGTAAACATCGAAGACTGGGATGCGTATAAAATTGAACTCCGGAAAAGATTAGGTTTAGACAACCAGCTCAGCCGTGCGATTGGCAACAAAGCAAGACAAAATCCAAAACGAGTTGTTTTCGCGGATGCGGAAAACATCAAAATATTAAAAACGGCGCAGCTGGTACTGGACGATGGTGTAGGGTTTCCTATCCTGCTTGGCAATGAGAAAAGGATCAGGAAAATTGCCGATGCACAGGCCATTGACCTGGATGGGATACCCATTATAGATCCTAAGGGAGATGAGTCTGACGAGCTAAGGAAACAATTTGGCGAATTATTTTTTGCCAAAAGACATCGTAAGGGCATCAATAAATATGAAGCCCCGAAGATCATGAAGGAGCGGAACCATTTTGGTTGTATGATGGTGGAAACGGGTATGGCGGATTGTATGATCAGCGGTCTTAGCCGAAACTATCCTGATACAATAAAACCCGCCATCCAGATCATCGGTACAGAACCGGGTGTGAAGAAGATTGCGGGGATGTACCTGCTCTTTACCAAACGGGGACCCTTATTCCTGGCGGATACAACCGTGAATTTTAATCCCACTGCGGAAGAACTTGCCGATATCACCCTGATGGTGGCCAAAGAAGTCCGCAATTTTAATATAGTTCCGCGCATCGCCATGTTATCTTATTCTAATTTCGGAAGTAGTGATTCCCCCGAGGCCATCCTCGTAAGAAAAGCCCGCGAAATTGTGAAAGAAAAAGCACCTACCCTTGTGTGTGATGGAGAGATGCAGGGCATTATGGCCTTTAACAAGGATATCTTAAAGGAAAATTACCCCTTCACAGAATTGGTAAAAGGTGAAGTAAATACCCTGATATTCCCTAATCTTGCAGCCGGGAATATTGCCTATAACCTGCTCCAGGAAGTGGGGGGTGCCGATAGTATTGGCCCGATTTTGCTGGGCCTCAATAAACCGGTGCATGTTTTGCAATTGGGAAGTTCGGTTAGAAGTATCTTTAACATGACGGTGATCGCTGTAATTGATGCACAGGTAAAAACTAAAACAAATGTGCTGGAAGAAATGAAAAAAAGCAAGTGGTGGCAGCGCTCCCGCAAAATTGATGAACAAACTGCATCCCCCAAAACTGAAAAGGCCATAAAATAACCACATGAATTTTTTTACACATTTTGGCCGCTACATATTAATGCTGAAGAAGATGTTCAGCAGGCCGGAAAACGCAAAACTCTATTGGAAGGAATTTATGCACCAGTGTACTGACATTGGCGTTGGTTCGCTGGGTATTGTTTGTATCATATCCGTATTTATCGGGGGGGTGAGTGCATTACAAACCGCTTACCAGCTTGTGTCACCGATGATCCCCAAAACCACTATCGCCCAGATCGTGAGAGACACGGTGATCCTCGAATTTGCACCTACGCTTGTGTCCATCGTACTGGCGGGTGTGATTGGCAGCAAAATCGCCAGTGAACTGGGAAACATGCGGGTGAGCGAGCAGATCGATGCCCTGGAGATCATGGGAATTAACACTAAAACATACCTGATACTGCCAAAAATTGTTGCGGCATTTTTTACGATCCCATTGCTCGTGATATTAGCAATGGTGCTCGGCATATGGGGTGGTAGATTTGCAGGTTCAATGGCAGGGATCCTTTCGACTGAAACGTTTGACCGGGGGCTTTCAGAGGGTTTCGTGCCCTTTAATGTTTTTTTCGCTTTGATCAAAGGATACACTTTTTCATTTATCATCAGTTCGGTGCCGGCGTATTATGGTTATTATGTAAAGGGGGGATCACTTGAAATCGGCAGATCAAGCACCAAGTCCGTAGTCGTGAGTTGTATTGTCATATTACTGGCTGACTTTATGCTTTCAGCATTGCTTTTGTAACCGCGCACGGGCTTTAAAAAAATGAATAAATAATAACGAAATTGTCCTGGCATCCGCCAAAAACAAAAAGCTAACTGCTTTATGATCGAATTTAAAAATATCAGGAAATCATTTGGGGATAAGGTAGTACTGGATGGTGTAAGCCACGTAATGGAGACTGGCAAAACTAACCTTATAATAGGCACAAGCGGCAGCGGCAAAACGGTGTTGCAGAAATGCCTGGTGGGTTTATTTGAACCGGACGAGGGAGAAATTATCTATGATGGCGTAAGTTTTACTGACATGACGGGGGATGACAGGAAGTTGCTCCGTCAGCAGGTCGGTATGCTGTTCCAGGGTTCTGCCCTCTTTGATAGTATGACCGTGGAAGAGAATGTGATGTTTCCCCTCAGTATGTTCACCAAAGATTCCTTTTCAGTAAAACGAAAAAGGGTAAATGAAGTACTGGACAGGGTAAACCTGGAAGGCAGCAATAAAAAATTTCCGTCCGAGATCAGTGGCGGTATGAAAAAGAGAGTAGGTATTGCCCGGGCAATAGTACTCAACCCCAAATACCTTTTTTGTGATGAGCCCAACTCCGGCCTTGACCCACAAACCTCGATGGTCATTGACAAACTGATCAAGGACATCACCAACGAATACAATACTACCACGATTATCAACACCCATGATATGAATAGTGTGATGGAAATAGGGGATAATATTCTTTACCTGGCCGAGGGTAAGAAAGAATGGAGTGGTAATAGCGAACAGATCATTTTTTCTACGAACCAAAACCTCAATGAATTTATTTTTGCATCTGAATTCCTGCAGGATGCCAAGAACATGCGTATGATGCAGGCGAGCGGTCAAATTGATGGTGATGGCAATATGGTAAAATAAAAGCTTACCGGTTCCCAATATAACTAAGCAGCATACTTAGTTTGGATAAGGCACCCAGGTGTAAGAGTTTCCCGGGAACAGTTTGTTGATCTGCGATCATCTTTAGTAATCGTTTCGGTACACCCTCCTGCCAGCCCGCAGCTGCAAGATCACCAGCAGTGCCTACCGAAAAATTCCTCAGCATTCGCCAGTAATAATCATACACAAAGACGTTGTTTAGAATGTGCATCCCATGCTTTTCCAGGAAGTACAAACTTTCGGGAAGTACTATTCTGCGGTCATGCTGGGTACTGCTGGTTACCTGTTCACCACTCAGCCCTATATTCACCAGGTTCTTATCCAGGTAAATAAAATTGCTTTTCGATTGCAGGAAGCGGATGTATCCTTCAAAATCTACTAACCATTTTAATTTTTCGTCATATTTTATCTCCCCCGTATTCCGTTGAAATACCACGCTTGGGGGGCCAATAAAATTTCTTTTAAAAAGATTATACCTGCTTTGTTTGAGTAAATACCTGTTTAAAGGACTACAGAAGACCGGGTCCATTTTGCCGGTGCCAATATCTACATTGTAAAAGGCGGAGAAACAAAAATCAGCTTCGGGGTGTTGGGCCAGGCAGTCATAAAATTGCTGCAATGCATGGTCAGTCGCAAACCAATCATCATCATGCATGAGTTTGATAAATTCACCGGAAGCATGTTGCATCGCAAAATTCCAGTTGGCAGGTGTCCCTTTAGCGGGATTATTTTTAAGATAAATAAGGTTCAACCTGTCCTGGTAGGCTGCTGCAATTTCCGCCACACTATCATCCGGGCTGTCGTCGCTCAGGATCACTTCAAAATCCTGGAAGGTCTGGCGTACCAGTGCATCCAGGTTTCGCTTTAGAAAGACTGCATTTTTATAAGCAGGGATACAAACAGAAATTTTCATCAGAGAAATTAGAAAGCCACTTTTATTCTGCTGCAAACATATAAATAAAAGGAGGAATACCCCTGCTCCCTGCAAAAACACGGATAGGTGGGCACCCGGATCAATGGATTTTAAGCGGTCAATTTATTACCCGTGACCGCTGCAGCCCTGTTTTTAATCAAAATACCGTTAATTTGCTGCTCATTATCCAAAAAATTTTTCAATGAAATTCGATTTCAAAAAGTTCCTGCCCCACCTGGTTGCTGTTGTGGTTTTTTTAATTGTAGCTGTTGTTTTCTGCAAACCTGCCCTGGAAGGCAAGGTTGTTTTTCAGCATGACCTGCAGGGCTGGAGAGGTATGGTGCAACAATCAATTGAATTCAGGGAAAAATTTGGTCATTACCCGTTATGGACAAATAGTCTTTTTAGTGGTATGCCGGCGTTCCAGATCGCTATGGAAGGCACCTACAAACTCAGCCTGGTATACCTGGAGCAGGTGATCAATCTTGGTTTACCCCAGCCCATTAACTTTTTCTTTGTTGCCTGTATGTGTTTTTACTTTTTGTGCATAGTGTTGCGAATTAATCCATGGATCAGCATCCTGGGCGGGCTCGCGTACGCCTATTCCACCTATGATCCCGTGATCATCATGGTTGGACATGTGACCAAGATGGCCGCAATGGGTTATGCACCCGCAGTGTTGGGGGCCTTTTTGCTCATCCTGCAAAAAAGATACTGGACGGGCACAGCGCTGCTCATTCTTTTCTCATTTTTTATGATCTCCCAGAACCACGTGCAGATCGTTTATTATACTTTACTCATTGCTTTGGCTATCGCTATCGCTTATGCGGTAAAGGCATTTAAAGAAAAACAAACCCTTCATTTATTTATTGCCGGTGCACTCGCCATTTTTGCAGGGCTTGTTGGCCTGGGCGCTTCAGCTATCACGCTGGTGCCCACGGCTGAGTTTGCAAAAGAAACAATGAGGGGCGGCCGGTCAGAACTGACAGACACCACAAATTCCGGTAACAAAACCAAAGGAGGATTGGATAAGGATTATGCATTCAGCTGGAGTTACGGCATCGATGAAACGCTGACCTTACTGGTGCCCGGAAGTTTTGGTGGCAGTTCCGGCGGTGAACTGACAGAAAAATCGGCTGTGGCCCAAACACTGGCCGAGCAGGGTGTTCCGGAAGAAAACGCGGTGCAGATCGCCAGGCAGTTGCCCACCTATTGGGGGCCGCAGCCCAACACTTCAGGACCGGTATACCTGGGTGCTATTATTTGTTTTTTATTCATTTTAGGATTGGTATACCTGGATAGCTGGCATAAATGGTGGATCACCGCCATCACGGTATTTGCCATCCTGCTGGCATGGGGAGGCAATTTTAAAGCCTTTAATTATTTTCTCTTTGATTACATGCCGGTCTACAATAAGTTTCGTGCCCCAACAATGGCGCTGGTGATACCACAACTTACGGCAAGCCTGATGGCCGCACTTGTATTACAAAAATTTATTTTTGGCGGGGAAACAAAAGAGTTACTTTTTAAAAAATTAAAACTGGCCTCTTACATCACAGCTGCTGTGCTGGCTTTGACCGCCCTGGTTTATTTTAGTGCGGGTTACAGCAGCCAAAATGATAGCCGCCTGAAGGAAAACTTTGCGAACAACATGTTAGCTTCTGCACAAGGGCAAGCTACACCGCAAATGCAGGCCCAGGCCGCGGAATTCGGGCAGTCTGTCGTGCGAGCATTAGAGCAGGACCGTAAAGGAATGTTTGGAGGAGACCTGCTTCGATCGATCTTATTTATCGCCGCGGCAATCGTTGTACTCGGCTTGTTTACTAAAAATAAGATAAGCGCCGTGGTAGCCGTGGTTGTGCTAATTGCATTGACCCTATTTGACCTGGTGCCTGTTGGCAAAAGATATTTGAATGAAGATAATTTTGTTGAAAAAACAAACCTGGAAGAGGCCTTTGCGATGACAGAGGCGGATAAAATGATCAAACTGGACCCGGATAAACACTTTCGTATTTTTAATACAGATGATCCATTTAATAATGCCGCCCCCTCTTACCACCACAATTCGGTGGGGGGTTACAACCCGGCAAAACTGGCTATCTACCAGGACCTGATAGAAAGGCAACTGTCTAAAGGGAATATGCGGATCTTCGATATGCTGAATACAAAATATTTTGTCGTACAAAACCCCCAGACCGGCGCACCTGTAGCGCAGGCAAATCCAACGGCAATGGGCAATTGCTGGCTGGTGAAGGGAGTACGTTTTGTAAATAACGCAGATGAAGAAATGAATGCGTTGGATAATTTTAACCCAAGGGATACCGCGATCATTGATAAACGTTACCAGTCAAAAGTAACCGCACCACAGTTTGATTCTGCTGCCTCCATAAGATTAATCGAGAACCTGAATGATAAGATCAATTACGAATTTAATGCAGGCTCTAACCAGTTTGCTGTATTTAGCGAGATCTATTACGATAAGGGATGGAATGCATTTATCGATGGTAAAAAAGCAGATTACGTAAGGGTGAACTATGTATTACGGGGAATGAACATCCCGGCTGGCAAACATGCCATCGAGTTCCGCTTTGAACCCGCATCTTATGCCCGGGGAAATACCATTGCATTGTGGAGTACAGTAGTGGCCCTGCTTGTGATACTCGGTGCTATAGTCATGAATATCAGGAGAAAAAAAATAGTATAAATTCATCGCAGCTATGGTTATCGGCAATGGTATGATTGCAAAGCGATTCGGTTCGTATGGGCACAATGATCAATGGTTGGTATTTGCCTCTGGCGTGTCGCACTCATTGAGTGTAAGCGAAGAAGAGTTTGCAAGGGAAAAAACGCTGCTGCAATCTGCGTTGGAAAAACACCCTGGAAAAACGCTGGTGTATTTCAGCACCTGTAGCATTTATGATCCCTCCCTGCAGCATTCTGCTTATGTAAAACACAAATTGGCGATGGAGGAATTGATCAGGTCAACCACCCCGCAATTTTTTATCTTCCGTGTGAGCAACCCTGTAGGAAAAACCAATAACCTTCACACGGTGCTTAACTTTTTCGTCGAGCATATCCGCACCGGCACTTTTTTCACGGTGTGGAAATATGCCAGCCGCAATCTGATAGACATTGATGATATGTACCGGATCTGCGACCATATCATGCAGTCTGGCCTCTTTCGTAACCAGGTAGTGAATGTGGCAAACCCTGTGAACTACCCGGTAACAACCATCATCGCGGCGATTGAAAGCCACCTGGAGAAAACAGGGCATTTTAGTTTATCTGAGCAGGGCAATAGCCCGCTGATCGATACTTCGGCGATTCAGCCACTTTTTGGGCAACTCAATATTGAATTTGACCAGCACTACCTGGAGAAGTTGCTCCGTAAATATTTCCCACAAATATGACTTACCAGGCCGCGATAAAAAAATTATGGTGGGAGCGTTTAGGTATGGCTCCTTTCGTTTGGCTTGGGCGTATCGCAGGACAACTCTTTCCTTTAAAATCAAAACATT
>JAKFCK010000583.1:0-10685 GCA_036676685.1 Chitinophagaceae bacterium
GAGGGCACGCAGGCTTACGGGAAGAGGCCCGGGTTGTTGTTTTTTCATGTGAACGTTTTATATGTGAACATAAATATATTCACTATTTCAGTGTTTACACCATGACGGGAGGTTTCCGTCCCCAAATCCGGGGTATCAGCCCGGTGTCCCCGGGATGCTTCGTTGCACCGTTTCGTAAAGGCCCAAAGTGCCATAAATCATATAAAATATTTAAAGTATTAAATAAATAACTCTTATATTGGTAAGTGTTATTCGTGCAGCTCATGATTACTTAAACTGTGGTTACAACCATTACCCGGGTCATAAAAAAAATTAGCACCCTAATTATAGGCCCTTTGTACTCATTATTTCATTTTTTTTTTTAATTCTTCCCAATGAGAAAAAGCCCGCCAATGCTAATTCGTTATCATTTCTTTTTAATCCTGTTGATCTTATCGTCGTTGTTCCAATCTTCTTTTGCACAAACCGGGAGCTTTGATTCTTCCTTTAATGGAAATGGCATTTTACCAGGCAACTCAGAAATGGTTTTTGCAATCCAGCCCGACGCCAAAGTCCTCACGACCGAAAAGTATTCCGAATATAATCCCTTAAGAACTTACATCAAAATCAGCCGCTTCCATGCTAATGGCAGCCCTGACAGTGGTTTTGGAAATAATGGAGTGGTGTTGAATCAATTAGGCTACAATAAAACTCCCAGGCGCATAAACCTGTGTCCTGATGGAAAAATTCTTATCCTCGCAGAAAACAATGACTCTTCTTTTTTGATCAGGTTCTTACCCGAGGGCCGAATTGACAGTAGCTTCAATATAACAGGGATACGAAGCCTGAATTTCTTAGTTCCTAATAAAAGCGTAAATGTTGTGCAAATACAGCATGATGGAAAAATTTTACTTGGTGGAAGTCAGGGGATCGGACCTGCCTTAAGTGCTTTTTTTATCACCCGTTTAAACACAGACGGCAGTATTGATACAAGCTTTGGATTATCAGGGGTAGCTACAACCGTTTTTGGCATCCATATCAGTTACCCGCAGCAGTCAATTAATTATACGGATGGCTCATCTATAAATGGTCTGGGCATACAGGATGATGGAAAGATCATTGCGGCCGGAGTCACCTATAGTGAGTTAAATGGAGTGGTCGCTGATTCCATTGCTGTCGTAAGATATGATAGTCACGGGGCGCTGGACAGCAGTTTTAATGGAAATGGCAAGATCGTAATTAATCCTCCAAACCCTTATAATCAATCCTCCGGGTCAGGCGGCTCACATGCAACCAGTGTTGCTCTGCAGGCTGATGGTAAAATTCTTGTGGGTGCGAATTTATCCTATATGCAAAGTCATGGCCGATGGTTTTACGCGAATCCCAGTATAGTTAGAATAAATGCGAACGGATCAATTGACCAGGGTTTCGGCGGAAATGGTGTATGGGTGACTGCTACCGGCTACGGCAATAATTTATGCAAGAAAATTGCATTACAAAGTGATGGGAAAATAGTGCTTGCAGGTCTTGCCGGTGATGTGGATTTTCTGAATCCAAGAGTATTGATGGCACGGGTAAATAGTAATGGAAGCAATGATAATAGTTTTGGCCAGGGTGGAATTATTATTCCATTATTCACGGATGTAAATAACTACCCCACAAGAAGCGGCGTTAACACAATGGAATTGAAAGATCACCGAATTTATTGCAGTATTTATACTTACATGTCAACAGCCGGCAGTGGCGTTTTCGCCTTTAAAAATGATGGAACAAGTTTAAATCCACAAAACCTTCGTTTATGCAATGCAGGTAATTCCCTCGTTTCTGCTGATCTTACCGGCTCAACTTATCAATGGCAAATGAGTACGGATAGTGTTCAGTTTAATAATATCTCCAACAGCAGCAATTTTAGTGGGGTCAATACGGCAACACTTTCGTTTACCACTATCCCTGCCAGCTGGAGAGGTTACCAGTTCCGGTGTATGGTTGACGGAGGAAGCAGCAATATTGCCACTATCCATTTTTCAAATGAATGGACAGGTGCTGTAAGTAGTGAATGGGAGAACAGTGCAAACTGGCTTTGTGGTACAGTACCGGGCCGGTTTGAAGATGTTATTATTAACAGTGGTAATGTCATTATTAATTCTAACGTTACTGTCAATAGTCTACTCGTAATGCCCGCTGCAGTTTTAACTGTTACAGGGGGTTATACTCTAATCGTTTTAAATTAAAAAAAATTTATTGGCCATAGTTCTCAGCCAAAACGGGTGCGGATTTAGTAAATTAGCCTGATATATATTTAATTGAATGCCGGCTCCTTTTGCCGGCGCCTGGCCAATGCACGACAAAACTGTAAATAGAAACCTGAAATGGGCCCTGGTGGCTGTTGCCATCTGCCTGGCTTACCTGATCTTATCCACGTTTTACAATATGCGGCAAACGCAGGCGGAGACTGCTATCATCCAGACCTCCCTGAGCAGGCTACTACAGCTGGAAAATATCATTAAAAATGCGCGGGCGGTAGAATCCGGCCAGCGGGGCTATATTATTTCCGGTGACGATATTTTCCTGAAAACATACCAGAAAGGAATTGAAAGGATCTCTATAGACACATCACTGCTGAAATTATTACCTGTAAAACAAGGGAAAGAGCAACAGACACAACAGCGGTTGTTGAAAGAGATCAATGCGAAGATTGCCCATTCGGAACGATCCATCGGGGTATTCCGGGCAAATGGTTTTGATTCGGCAAGAGCAGTCATTGAGTCCCGGGAGGGCCTCAGGGCAATGAACGAAATTGAAAGCCTCGTTTTTACGCTGGAAACAGCAGACAGGAGTGTGTTGTACCGGTCAAATATTAAGCGACAGGACTTTGCACGGGCTTCTTCCATGCGGCTGTACCTGATTGCTTTTGTGTTCCTGTTTATCCTGGTTGTTGTTTATTACCTGCTTAACAGGTTTATTAAAACAATGCTGGTCTCACAGCAGCAGCTTCATTTTAATGCTTCCCTGATACGGAATATTTCCGACCCGGTTATCACAACTGACAATGAAGGGCATATAACCAACTGGAACAGTTATGCAGAAGAATTGTATGGGTATACAGAAGCGGAGGTAAAAAACAAACCCGGCCAGGATATTTTGAAACTGGATATCCGTGATCCATCTATCATTCATTTCATGCAGCAAATAGAACAGCATGACCATTACAAAGATGACCTGGTACATTTCCACAAAGATGGTACACCAATTTACGTTGAGGTCACATCTTCCGTGATCAAAGACGATTATGGCAAAAGGTTAGGAATCGTATCCGTGATAAGGGACAGAACAGAAAGCAGGAAGGCAGAAATAAAGCTAAAGCGGCTCAGTACGAACCTGGAAGAGGAAGTAAAAATCAAGACAGCCGAACTTACGCATGTTTTTGAGCGGATCACCGATGCCTTTATTGCATTGGATAATGATTGGAACTACACTTACCTGAACCAAAAGGCTGCAGAAATGCACGGGAAGCCCATTGAAGAACTGATTGGTAAAAATATCTGGCGGGAGTACCCTGATGTGATGAACGAACCTTTTTACAGTGCGCTGATGCTGGCTAAATCCACCGGGGAGCAACAACGGCTGGAATTGTATTATTCTAAAATAGACTGCTGGTACGAGGACCTCATTTACCCGTCAGCGGACGGTATCTCCATTTATTACCACGACATCACCAAGCGGAAACGAGCGGAGATGGCGCTGCAGCAATCGAACGAAAGGTTTATGTTAATAGCAAGGGCGACCAATGAAGCTATTTGGGACTGGAACCTGGATACCGGTATCATTTGGGGTAACGATGCTTTTAATAACATTTTTAACGTGACGCCCGAGGAAAACTTTTCCTGGGAAAAATTCCAGGAAAAAGTGCATGAGGACGATCTGGATCACCTGCTGCTTAATTTCCGAAAGTCAGTAAGCGAGGGCCAGAGCGTGGTGGAAGAAGTTTTTAGGTACCGGGCAAAAGACGGCTCTTACCGCATCCTGGATGACAAAGCCTACCTGATTTTTGATGAGAACAAACAGGCAGTGCGGATGTTGGGTGCAATGAGAGACATCACAGAAGAAAGGGAAGCACAGAAAAAACTGTTGCTGGAAAAACAGTTGTCAGATTCGATCATCAACAGCCTGCCGGCAATTTTTTACCTGTACAATGAACAGGGTAAATTTTACCGGTGGAACAAAAGGCTGGAAGATGTAACCGGCTACACTTCGGCAGAAGTTGCTGAGAACTCTCCCCTCCGGTACTTTGATGAAAAAGACCATGCCTTGTTGGCCGAAAGAATAAGATCGGCTTTTATTGATGGGGAATCGCACGTGGAAGCAGCCCTCAAAACAAAGGAGGGTAAACTCATTCCATATTACTTCGGCGGCAAAGAGATCCTTTATGAAGGAGAAAGCTGCCTGGTAGGTTTTGGTATAGATATTACCGAGAGGGTGGAGTCCCAGCGACAACTTCAGCAGAATGAAGAAAAATTCAGGACCCTGATCGAGCAGGCATCTGACGGTATTTTTATCAGCAATTTTAAAGGCGAGTATATCGATGTGAATTCAAACGGCCTGAAGTTATCTGGTTACACAATCGAAGAACTAAAAAAACTTACCATTTATGACCTGATCCCGCCGGGCGATGAGGACACGAACCCCATAAAAATGGAAGAATTATTTGGCGGCAACGTGGTGATCAATGAACGAAGAATGAGATGTAAGGATGGAACCATCATCAACGTGGAGATCAGTGCAAAATTACTCACAGACGGCAGGTTCCTGGGTATCGTTCGGGATATCACGACCCGTAAAAAAGCGGAAGAGGCATTAAGATTATCGGAAGAAAAATACCGGTTGCTTTTTTACCAGAATCCTATGCCCATGTGGATGATATCGGTGCCCGAAAGAAATTTCCTGGATGTGAACTCCGCCGCTATTGACTTTTATGGTTACTCCAAAGAAGAATTTCTATCCATGAATATTATGGATATCCGGCCCGAGGACGAAATAGAGTCGGTGACAAAAACGATCAACAGCTTGCCGAAAGGGATCAATCGTGCCGGCACCTGGACACACCTGAAAAAGGATGGAAGCAGGATCCGTGTGAACATTATCTCCCACGACATCATGTATGAAGGGAAACCTGCCAAGTTGATACTGGCCAATGACGTGAGTGAACGGTTGCTGGCAGAAGAAAAATTACAGGAGTCGCACGAGGCATTCCGGCAGCTGGCCACGCACCTGGAAACCGTGAGGGAAGCGGAAAGGACCCATATGGCCCGTGAAATTCACGACGAGCTTGGCCAGCAGCTTACCGGCCTGAAGATGGATATCTCCTGGCTTAATAAAAAAATTAAATCAGAAGACCTTGAAGTGCGGCAAAAAATACAGGAAACCATCCAGCTGATTGACAGCACGGTAAAATCTGTAAGAAGGATCGCGACAGAACTAAGGCCGAGTATCCTGGATGACCTGGGGCTGGTGGCCGCAATGGAATGGCAGAGCGAGGAGTTTGAAAAACGGTTTAAGATCCACTGTATTTTTAAGTCAAAGATTACCAATGAAAATATACCTCCGGAGCTTACCACGGGAATTTTCAGGATCTACCAGGAATGTCTAACCAACGTGTTGCGCCATTCCGAGGCTACGGAGGTTACTTCTTTCCTGGATATCGCAGACAATAAATTGCGCCTGCACATCACTGATAATGGCAAAGGATTTATCGTGGAGGAAATAGCGAATAAAAAAACCCTCGGCTTACTCGGCATGAAAGAGAGGGCCAGCCTGATGGGCGGCACATATGAAATTTTCAGTAATCCCGGTAAAGGAACTTCCATATTAATTATAGTACCTTTAAATAACAGTAACTCAGCGTAAAATAATTTGCTATGATCAGGGTTCTTATTGCAGATGACCATACCGTTGTTCGACGGGGCCTTAAACAGATCCTGCTGGAAGGGTTTCCTACAGCCCACGTGGAGGAAGTGCCGGATGCGGAAGAACTTATCAAAAAAATTGTACAGGCAGAGTGGGATGTTGTGATAAGTGACCTGAGTATGCCAGGCCGTAGTGGCCTGGAAGCTTTGCAACAGATCAGGCAGATCCAGCCAAAACTGCCGGTGCTCATTTTAAGCATTCACCCCGAGGACCAATATGCTATCCGGGTGCTTAAAGCCGGGGCTGCAGGATATCTCAGTAAAGATATGGCGCCGGACGAGTTGGTAAATGCAGTGCAACGGGTAATGCTGGGCAAAAAATATATCACCGCTTCCATAGCAGAAAAACTCGCTTCAGTGCTGGACCAGGACTCCAGCAAGGCGCTTCACGAATATTTGTCGGATCGCGAATTTAGCGTGCTGAAATTATTGGCGGCAGGCAAATCGGTATCGGAGATCGCTGAGTCACTCTTCCTGAGTGTCACCACCGTAAGTACCTACCGCACGCGCATCATGGCTAAAATGAATATGAAAAGCAATGCAGACCTCACCCTCTATGCAGTGGAGAACAAACTGCTATAATTCAAACTATTGTAGTTCTAATTCTACATATTGGCCGGGTAAATCCCCGGCTTTTTTAGTACCCACGCTTACAAAATCTTTTTTTTTCCGGGGCTACTTTTGTGTAACCTCTTCAGCATAAAAATGCCACAGCAACAATGAATATGATAAATACCCATTTAAAAATATTGATTGTTGATGATACAGAAATTGTGTTGGAGCGCCTTTTCGATATGATTGCAGAACTTGAGTCAGTAGATTCCGTTTTAAAATCCAATTCCTATAACCAAACCGTTGAGCTCATTAAAAAGCAGGCACCGGATGTTATCTTACTCGACCTCCAGCTGCCTGGAAAAAATGGGATAGAATTATTAAAGTTTGTCAAAAGAAATTACCCGGCTGTAAAAACAATTATTGTTACAAACAGTGCCAGTGATTTTTACAGGGAGCTTTGCAAGTCTTTGGGGGCCGACTATTTTATAGATAAGTCCACAGAGTTTGAAAACATTCCCGGTATTATCGAAAAGATTGGCGGGGAAGATTGAATTGTCCTGTGAAAAACCACTTATCCTGGTCCCTCGTTTGGACCGCATCCAATATTTAAATATCTATGGACAAAAAGCTAGTTCAAGCACGAGGACCGGTTGTTTAGCAACCGGTTTTTCTTTATGCGGGCGACTGTTCCGGATCTAAGAGTAGATCCTGTCTATCGCATCTTTATATTTTTCCATAATGATCTTTCTTTTCAGGGAAAGCTTGGGCGTCATTTCCCCTGTGTCTACACTCCATTCATTAGCAAGTAATTCAAACTTTTTGATCTGCTCTACGTGGTTAAAGAATTTATTAAAAGCTTCAATTAACTCGCGGTAAAGCTCCAGTACTTTTGGATGGTTAATGGCATGCTCAATGTTTACAAACGGGATACCCTGCTGCTGCATCCACTCTTTAAGGTTGGGTAGGGATGGCACAATTAACGCACCTACAAATTTCTGATCTGCACCCACAATGATGATCTGCTCCACGAAAGGAGATTCTTTCATTTTATTTTCTATGGGTTGTGGTGCCACATACTTGCCACCGCTGGTTTTAAACAACTCTTTTTTCCGGTCGGTGATCTTCAGGTATTTCCCGTTTTCAAAAACCCCGATATCGCCTGTGTGCAGCCAGCCATCGATAATGGTTTCCGCAGTGAGTTCCGGTTGTTTATAATAGCCCATCATCACACTGGGTCCTTTCACGCAAATCTCCCCGTCGGGTTGCAGCTTCACTTCCTGTCCCTGGATCACGAGGCCGACCGTGCCGATCTTGCTTCCGCCTTCAAACTGACAATTTACACTGATCACAGGGCTGTTCTCCGTGGGTCCGTACCCTTCGTAGATCGGGATCTTTGCCGCGTTAAATATCCTGAGCAGCCTTACCTGGCAGGCCGCCCCGCCGGTTATGATACATTCGATATTTCCGCCCAGGGCCTCCCTCCACTTGCTGAAAATAAGCTTGTTGGCTATCGCCAACTGGGCCCGGTAAAACAGGCTGCCTTTTTCCAGGTTATCATATTTTTCTGCCAGGTCTACGGCCCAGAAAAAAAGTTTTCGTTTTGCGCCGGTAAGCTCTGCACCTTTTGTCATAATGCGTTCATACACTTTTTCCAGCAAACGGGGCACCGTGGTAAACAATGTGGGTTTCACTTCCCGGATGTTTTCCCCGATGGTTTCCATTCCCTCGGCATAATAAATGGAAATGCCGCTATTGATGTAGATATAAGAAACCATCCGCTCAAAAATGTGATTGAGAGGCAGAAAACTTAATGCCCTGGCGCTGGTATTTTCGCGGAAAGGAAAAGATCGGACAGAATTCAAGACGTTACTTACCAGGTTGCTGTGACTCAGCATCACCCCTTTGGGTTTGCCGGTAGTGCCCGATGTGTAAATGATGGTGGCACAATGGCTGGATTTGATCTGGTCTTTGACCTTATCCACTTTTGCCAGGTCCTCTGCAGTCAGGTCCTCGGTTATTTTATCCCAATGATCAACGCCAGGCATCTCATCAAAGGAGTATATTCCCCTGAGGCTCGGTACCCTGTCGCGGATATTATTTACTTTATCCAGGATATCCTCACCCGTGATAAAAACATATTGGATAGCTGCATCATTAAAAATGTACTCCAGTTCATTAATATTGGTTGTGGGGTAAATGGGGCAGATGATCGCCCCGGTTTGCTGGCAACCCATATCCATCATCAACCATTCGGGCCTGTTTTTGCTGATGATAGCAATTTTATCCTGGTTTTCCACCTGCATATCGTGACCATTCATTCCCAGCCGCAGAATGCCCGCGCTGATGCGATTAACCTTTTCCACGACTTCCGCTGTGCTGGTGGCGACGTAGCTGCCGTTTACTTTCCCGGCCAACATATCGGGCTTCGGAAATTTATGAAGCTGCTGGTATAAAAAATCAAAAATTCTTGAGTTTTCGTTCATGGTTTTCGTTCGAAGTTTTTGAGCACCTGCCGCATGCTCCATCAAACTGTGTTTGAGCATTTACATTTGGCAGCACCTAAGGTAATAAAAAAAGGCCATCCTATATGAAGGATGGCCTTTATTAACCCCAAACAAAAAATGCTTATTTTTTAGTCGCTCTTACGTCCAACTTGATGTTCACTTCTTTTCTAATCACCCAATCCTGTGGATTTTCAGGGCCTTTGTAATTCATTCCCCAAAGGGTTCTGTCAATGTTAAAGTCGGCCGAAGCTGTTGCAGTATTTGCATCAACCGTAACTTTTGCCGGGAAAGAAATATTTTTTGTGCTGTCTTTCAGGGTAAGGTTGCCCTTGATAAGATGGGTAGCATCTTTAACTGCTGTTGCACTATCCGCCTGGTAAGGTTCCACTGATGTGATCTCGAATTTTGCAGTAGGAAATTTTTCTGCATCAAAAAAGTCAGGACTTTTCAGGTGGCCTTCCAGTTTACCTTTATTTTCTGCGTCTGCAGCCAGGTCAACGTTGTTAAGGGATAAGATATTGATCGTAAAACTTCCGCCCGTTAATGTATTATCGTTCACAAACAAAGTGCCGTCTGTTACTTTAAAAGTGCCGGTATGTTGGCCGGTAGGCTTGGAACCGGTCCAGGTAACCGTTGTGGTGCTGTCTATAACATAGGGGGTTCCTGATGCGGTCTCCACGGTTTGTGTTTCTGTTGTAGTGGCTTTTTCAGCATCAGAAGAATTGTTACAAGCGGCCAGGATGGCTACTGTAGATAATAATAAAGCGGTTTTTTTCATTGTTTGTTTTTTAAATTAGAACACAAAGATAGGTCCTTTTGTCCAATTAATGTTTAAACATTGAAAAAATATTTTTATTTGTAGTATTCGCCCGCCGGGATCTTGAAGATACGTCCCTTCTGAAAGCCCAGGAATTCGTTATATACGGCACTATTGGTGTTTACCCAGTTCTGGTAGGCGGAAAGATTTTGCACACTACCAAAAAGCCATTGGTTATAAGCATCAAATAATCCCTCGCGAAGCAGCTGTTGCTGGTAGGAAAAAAGGCGGTATTTGAATTTGAGATTGCCATCACTGAACCAATCCAGGATAAACCTGGAGCGGATCATAGTAAGGGTTTCTGTATTGATGCCGCCCATAGCCACTGCGGATTGCCCGTTCATACTTTTGAGGAAGGCTTTTACGAATGGGCTTTTGTCTTTATTATTGACTTCCAGGTTAGCATCGCTGAACAATTTTTTATATCCTTCCACGAGTAATTGTTTGATCTCCGGCGCTTTACTACTCATCGGCTCCATATTGATAAAGATCTCCCCATAGAGTAAGCTCCACACTTTGTCTAGGCTCAGGTAATAGTACCTGGCCGCATTGTAATAATTCTTACTGTAAGAAGGGTCGGTTTCAATTCCTTTTTCCCATTGTTTGATGGCTTCAAAATTTTGCTGTTGCCACTGCAGTTCGCCTAACTCATTGTAAAGCGGTCCGCTGGAAGGAAATTTTTTCAGCCCTTTTTTATACACTTTCTCACAATCTTTTGTCATCCCTGCCTGGCGGTAAATAAGCCCTGCCACCTGGAACGCCTGGTCATCAGCGTCTTCCCGGTCCAGCAGCGGGTTAATGATTTCCAGTGCTTTGTTATTGTCTTTCTGGTAATAATGGCTCATAGCGAGGTCCTTGGCCATATCC
>JAKFCK010000584.1:0-3197 GCA_036676685.1 Chitinophagaceae bacterium
TTCATCAAGGGAATTAGTATGCAGCGATTGTGTACCACCAAGGACGGCAGCAAGCGCCTCAATACAGGTACGGGTTACGTTTTTGACGGTGGAGGGTGAACGGTGGACGGTGGACGGCAGAGGGTGGAAGGTAGAGGGTAGACAGGGAGCCTACTCCCCATTTATAATTCATCTTTTATAATTCATCTTATAATTCATCATTTATAATTCATCATTCATCATTCTTGCCCCCAAACATCACCCCATACGCTTTGCGCAATTTTTCTTCATCCACTGCATTTTCTGCGTAGGCCAATGCTCCTGCCCGCCACTGGTCATAATTTTCCTGGCCCATGGCTGCAAAAAACGATATGGCTTTCGCAATCTCCTGCGTTTCTGTGGGTAAGTTTATACCGGCTTTATGTTCCTTTAATTCCGTCCACGGTGTAAAATTACTGGTGATCACCGGCAGGCCGGCGTTCATGGCTTCATAAATAGCGTGGCCGAAGTTTTCACTTTTGCTCGGCATGATAAAAACATGGCTCTCGTATAATTTCCCGGGAACCTGGTCCGGCGTAATTTCTTTGTGGTACCGGACCTTTATATTGGAAGGTAATAGTTTTATTTCCTGCAGGCAGTGGTCCCAATAGGTAGTATCTTTTACCGGGCCAAAAATATCATAATGGATCGTATCGCTGCACTTACCCAAAGCCTGTAGTACCAATAAAGTATTTTTCATGGGGCTCACGATCCCTATACTCACTAATCTGAGCAACCCATTCGTTTTTGCGTTAACCGGGCCGGCACCTATTTGCCGCGGAAAATTGCCGGCTTCATAGATAATACTTCCTGCCCCAAACTGGCGGAAGATATACCCGGCTTCTGTTTCATCGGTTGCATGAAAAACAGTACGATTGGGCAACCCGAGCCACTTCATCAACTGCAAAAAACTTTTTTTCTTGCCGGGTTTCTGGCTAAGCGCCCCGGGGTGCAACATGCCCCTTACAGATAAAACCTTATTTACCTGCCTGCAAAAAAACAGGGGCACCAGGTTGAAGTGCCAGTCAAATAAACCGATGATAAATAACCGGCCGGGTTTTACAACTTCCACCTGCCTCACCAGGTTTTTGCTCCGGTCTGCTTTACCGGCATACCAAACTTTTGTCCAGGCGTTATAGCTACACCAACGATCTGTTTCCGTGATGTGCAGTGGCAGGCCATGCAGGTCGGTATTACTGCAAAAAATATAGAACTCATACCCTTCGGTCAACTCATTCACCAGGTTGGCTATGCTTTGCACGGGGCCGCCTGCTTTAAAGGCGGGGGAAAACCAGGGTATGGTGATGAAGATCTTTTTCAAGTGAAAGGTAAACGGTTGAAGGTAGGCGGTAGACGGTATACGGTAGACGGTAAACGGTAGACGGTGAAGGTTGAAGGGTCAAAGGCGGTGCGCTGTTCGGTTCCTGGCCCCTGCATCCTTAGAAATTTTTATATTAAAATTGAGACGGAATGAAATCTACCGGAACTAAAAACTTTCATCCCGTACGCAAACACCAAACACCAAACGCCAAACGGGAGAACCTTAAACCTCCAGAACCTTCGGTACCTCTTGAACGGTTGTACGTCTTACGGCTACCCGTTTAAAACGATGTTTCCATACCTGTACCATCATAAATATGAGAAAACAGGATTTTACCAAATGCCCAAGGGAAGTCTGCAATTCACAATCAGGGCGGATTGGATAATAAAATACCATCGGGGTGAATAATAATATTATTGGATAATATTTGCTGTATTTATGAAACCCGTTCAATGTCTCGCTAAACAATAGCCCGAAAAAAAACATAAAAAGACTTCCGCCCAACGCACCGAAATTGATATATCCATCCCCTGGTGAACTTAGTGCCATCGAGGTTCCCGCCTGGATATACATGCCGGTATATTTCATGAAGATCATCCTGTCGCCGGCATTGAGTTTATTAGGGGCCAGGAACCTGGGCAAAAATGCAGCTTCAAGAATCTGTAGAAGTTCTTTGCCGTTTTCATAAGGGATCCTTGCAGGCACCGTATTCATTATATTGGTGACGATAAATCCCTGGTTGATGCGGACATTACTTTTAGCCAGGCTCTCATTACTGAAAACACTATTCTCTTCCTGCTTTTTATCATATAATTTTTCAAACGTACTGAGCCCTGCTTGTCCGCCGCCCCATGCTTCTTTACGGTAATCCCCTTTCAATTGCTGAATGACAACCGCTAACAAAATAAATCCGAATGCTACCCCGGCTTTCAGAATCACCGACGGTCTATATTTCAGCGCCAATATTGCTCCCAACATGATGAGCCAGGTAAGCAGGTCATGAAACATTGCTCCTATCAGGGATGAAGAGATAACTGAACCAAAAACCAATATCATCATCATCGGTTTAAGTTGCCGGGAGCCCAACAATAACATAAAGGTCCCTATAAATTTAAAACTCCCGAGCAGGTAAAAAACAAAACCAAACGTTGAAGAAAAATAAGCGCCTATTACGCTACTGAGAAAACCAATGGCTACAAAATAATAGGGCATATCTCCTGCCCTATCCACGAAAGCGCTTATCGCTTTCCGATCAATGATCTCTCCCCTGAATTTTCGGGCTGTTACGTGCAGTCCAAGGATAAACAGGCTGATCGCCGGGATCATATAAGTGTAATATACATCCTGCGGCACTTTCATTTGATATACTTCGTGTTGATAAGCATCCAGCCCATGATAGGCAAATGTTGGCCCAACAAACATCTGGAGGCACATAAAGGAACCCAGCAGGTAGCGGATGGGCATAATGCTGCCAATTGAATAAAACAGCAATAGAAACTGGTGCACTGTAATGCAAAGCGCAAAAAATCCATAC
The DNA here is from genome assembly GCA_036676685.1 of Chitinophagaceae bacterium. GTDB lineage: Bacteria > Bacteroidota > Bacteroidia > Chitinophagales > Chitinophagaceae > Ferruginibacter. Next base: position 2,874 of record JAKFCK010000584.1, read on the forward strand.
CAACTCAGGTCCAGCCATGCAAAACGGATGAAAAAGATAATGCCTGTAAAAAGCGCCCAGTTAAAATTTACCTTAAACAGTGAATACATGTTTCGTTTTTAGCTGGCTGGGTAATAATACCCTGGCCATGGGTTTTAATGCCGCCTCACAATTTCTTTTTTTTTCCTCCGCCGTGACTGGGATATCAAAGTTGATGTCTTTGTAATTCAGCGCACCCGGGTTCGTAAAATCTTTTGCAAACACTGCCCGCCCGTCTACGTATTGTTTCGCGCCAGACATCACCTCCGGTAACCACACAATCAGCCCCGCACTTCGGTATTCAAA
>JAKFCK010000585.1:0-2405 GCA_036676685.1 Chitinophagaceae bacterium
GGCAGGCCAAAAAAGAAAATAAAAGCGCCGCAGGCGTTGTAGCATATCCATCGATTCGACGTAGCCAAATCAATATGAAGTATAAAAGATGCCGGTATCACGCCGGCGGTCAAACTTGTTATTTGCATAATATTTGATTTTATTTGACCTTTGAACCAAGCGAAAAATCAAAAGAGATCATGGAAATCAATAAGGAACTAAGAGATCTTATAATAGAGGTCGTCGAGAACCAAATAGACGCTGACGACCCTGTTGAAGCAAAGATTAAATATAATAGATTGGTTGCCTTGGGATATTCCGATTTCGAAACCAAACAACTTATAGGGCAATGTGTAGCTGTCGAAATTTATGATGTAATGAAAGAACAAAAACCTTTTAATAAAGCCCGGTACGTTAAGAATCTGAACCAACTTCCAAAAGCACCTATTGATTAAGATATTCAAAAAAGGGAGTCATCAATCATGCTGAGGAACGAAGCCACTGGCAACCGCATTCTTTTAATCAAACCTTCAAAACAATTGAAAAACGGCTGGCTGTCATGCTGAGGAACAAAACATCTCAGCCTTCGACGTTATAGATGCTTCGTGCCTTCCACGAATTAATCGCATTATTTCAGGAAGTGGGTTAGGGGTTTTCCTCTACTTCAAAAAATTCGCAAACACAGTAATCACCAGCGCATTGATATAGTCAATAAAAAAACCACCCACTAAAGGAACCACCAGGAAGGCCCTGGGTGCAACACCATATTTATGGGTAATCGTTTTCATCACCGCCATGGCATTGGCCACCGTACCCAGCATAAATCCAATAAACCCGCCGGACATCACCGCTGCTTCATAATCTTTTCCCATCACCACATAGGTAATACCGAGTGCGAACAAAATGACCACGACCAACTGTACCAGCAGTATTCCTGCAAGCGGCAGGGCCAGGTGAAACAACTCCCATAGTCTTAGATCCATCAACGCCACCGTGAGAAAAATATTCAATGCAATGCCGCCGGCAAAATCTATGGTTTGCTGATCGAGAACGGTCCATTGTTTTTTGTCGTTAATGTTCCGGAAAACAGCGCCCACAATCATGGCGCCGATATATGCCGGGAGTGTAATGCCGGATCTGGCGATAAAAAAACTTACCGCACTACCCAATCCCATGATGATACCAATATTCACAAGGCTTATCGTAAAGCCGGAGTTCTCACGGGTAATATCAACACTCAATGTTTCGCCGGTAACCTGCGGGTCTGTTTCCACGGCCGTAACAGGCCTTTTCGTGTTGTTGCTTAACCGGAATTTATTCACCAGGAATGTTGCGGCAGGACCGCCAAGCAATCCACCCAAAACAATTCCAAATGTGGCGGCAGTAATGGCGATGGTTTCAGCACCTTTTAATCCCATTTCTTCAAATAAAGGAGCGAACGCTAATCCTGTTGCCGGCCCGCCGACAAGTGTTACCGAACCGGCCATCACACCAAAAAGTTTAGGTACACCAAACAAAGTCGCAACGCCTATCCCCACCAGATTTTGCAGGATACAAAAAACACTGCAAAGCACCAGGAACAGCATGACCTGTTTGCCGCCTTTTTTCAACAGGCCAATACTTGCATTGGTGCCAATGGAAGTAAAGAACAACATCATACACAATGACTGCATGGATGTATTGACTTTTATATCCAGGAACCGGTCGTGCAAAATGAGATTCACGGCAGCAAAAACCAATCCGCCTAAAACAGCCGATGGAATATTGAGCCCTTCAAAAAAGGGGATTTTCCTGTTGAGCATCATCCCGGCCAGGAAAATAAGCCCGGCAATGGCCAATGTCTGGATCAGGTCCAGGTTCAGTTCAGGGATCGCTCCTGTTGTAAACATAAGATGTTAGTGGCTGGTAGAGGAATCAAGTTAGTTCATCGAAGCAAGATGACAAAACTCCCTAAAAACCCCAAACCCCCTAAAGGGGGCTTAGAACCCCCAACCCCTGGAGGGGGCTAAGAACCCCCAACCCCCTGAAGGGGGCTAAGAACCCCCAACCCCCTGAAGGGGGCTTACAACTCCCAACCCGTAAGGGGCTTATTTCACACCGAATATTTTTGCGTAACTTATCTTAGTTTTTTATAAGCCAACTTAGCTCAGATGGCAGAGCATTTCATTCGTAATGAAAGGGTCGTCGGTTCGATTCCGATAGTTGGCTCAGGTACTCCTACCAAGCCCTGGTTCGTGGCACACGAAACAGTTTCACATCTATTCGTTTCGTGTGCCACGAACAGAGACTGCGAGATATCAATACTGCAATAGGTTTATAAAAAATGTTGACCGATCTCGCCGCCCTGGTTCGTGGCACACGAAACAGTTTCACATCTACTCGTTTCGTGTGCCGAGGCTGCTATTACCCCTTGGGGTTGCGACCGA
>JAKFCK010000586.1:0-2074 GCA_036676685.1 Chitinophagaceae bacterium
GAAAAGAGATGTAAAATTTATCGGGGGTAGCGACGAGCATGGCGTTCCCATTACGATCCGTGCCATGAAAGAAGGTATTAGCCCGCAACAGGTAGTCGATAAATTCCATGCCCTGATTAAGGAAAGCATGGAACAAATGGGGATCTCCTTTGATATCTATTCCCGCACGTCAAACACAGTTCATCATGAAACTGCTTCAGCTTTTTTCACTAAGTTGTACGACCAGGGTTTGTTTGAAGAAAAAGAAACTGAGCAGTATTATGATGAAACTACCAGGACTTTTTTAGCTGACCGGTACATCACCGGCACCTGCCCTGTATGTGCCAACCCGAATGCATATGGTGATCAGTGCGAAAAATGCGGCAGTTCATTATCACCTGAGCAGCTCATTAATCCGCGGAGTACGCTGAGCGATGCGGTACCCGTAAAAAAGAAAACTACGCATTGGTATTTTCCGTTGCAGAATTATGAAGTTTGGCTGAAGGAGTGGATCATAGACGGGCATAAGGAATGGAAGAATAATGTGTATGGCCAATGCAAAAGCTGGCTGGACAGCGGCCTGCAGAGCCGGGCAATGACCAGGGATAGTAATTGGGGTATAAAAGTCCCTTTAAAAGATGCGGAAGGCAAAGTGCTGTATGTATGGTTTGATGCCCCCATTGGTTACATAAGCGCAACAAAAGAATTAACGGCGCATTGGGCAGATTACTGGTGTAAGGACAGTACAAAACTGGTGCATTTTATTGGAAAAGATAATATCGTATTTCACTGCATTATATTCCCCGCTATGCTGAAAGCGCACGGCGGGTTCGTGTTGCCCGATAATGTTCCTGCCAACGAATTTTTAAATATTGAAGGCGAAAAAGTTTCTACCAGTCGTAACTGGGCTGTCTGGGTGAATGAATACATCAAAGATTTCCCGGGTTGTGAAGATGTACTGCGTTATGTGCTTTGTGCAAACGCACCGGAAACAAAGGACAATGATTTTACCTGGAAGGACTTCCAGGACCGGAACAACAGTGAACTGGTCAGCATTTTTGGCAACTTCGTGAACCGTTCATGGGTATTGATGCATAAACTCTGTAACGGGAAAGTGCCCAGGCTGCATGAAGATATTTTAGACGATACGGACAAAACGCTGATAGAAGAAATTGGCAAAACAAAAGAAAAGGTAGAGAGCCTGCTGGAGGAGTTCAAATTCCGGGATGCTTTGTTCGAAGTCATTGACCTGAGCCGGAAAGGGAACAAGTATATGCAGGAAAAGGAACCCTGGATCGTTGCAAAAACCACAGGCGATGATGGCAGGCCGATTACCGTGGCCCAAAAAAGTATCGACAATTGCCTTCACCTCTGTTTGCAATTAACTGCCAACCTTGCCATATTGATCAATCCTTTTTTACCGGTCACGGCAAAAAAAATGCTGGGTATGATGAAACTGGTAGACAGGGTACTTGACTGGGAAAATGCAGGGAGAATAAAATTGTTAAGCGTTGGCTACAGCCTTCGTGAGCCGCAATTGTTATTCAGGAAAATAGATGATACAGAAATAACCGCGCAGGTGGAAAAACTAAAAGCAGGACTAATTATGGCAACTACACAAAACAGGATAGCTCCTTCTAACGAACAGCAGCAGCAGCAGGTTGTTGCAGCAATTGCGGAACCATTGCCGGGGACAACAACCGAAGTAAAACCTGTAATTTCTTTCGAGGATTTTGCAAAAATTCAACTGAAAGTAGGAACGATCACCGCAGCAGAAAAGGTTGAGAAAGCTGATAAATTGTTGAAGCTCCAGGTTGACCTTGGAACTGAGCAGCGTATCATCGTAAGTGGTATTGCTCAGCATTTTGATCCCTTGTCTATTGTAGGGAAGCAGGTGACCGTTGTCACGAATCTAGCCCCGAGAAAAATGAGGGGTATAGAAAGTAACGGTATGATTTTAATGGCCGAGGATGCAGACGGCAAACTCAAATTTGTAAACCCGGATGAGAAGGTAGGGAATGGCAGCGGGGTGAGTTGAGGGTTGAGAGTCTAGAGTTGAGAGTTGCAATTTACGTAAGATGTAAGACCTTCATAC
>JAKFCK010000587.1:0-12011 GCA_036676685.1 Chitinophagaceae bacterium
AAAAGAAAAACAGAAGCTGACCGGTGAACTACAGGAACAACTCAGGAAAAGCATATCAGCAGACTTCGAAAATAAACTTCGCCTGCTCCAGGAAAACAATGCAGACAATGAAGAAAAATTAAGAGAAGCCCGCAGGAAGGAACTTGAATTCCTGCAAAAAGAACAGCAATTAAAAAATAAAGAGGCCGAACTGGAGATCACCCTTCAAAAAAAATTGCAGGAAGAAAGAACAACCATTGCTGAACAGATCCGCTTGCAGGAACAGGAAAAAAATTCAATCAGGGATACCGCACACCAGCTTCAAATAAAAGAAATGCAGATGCAGCTGGAAGAGCAACGCAGGCTTGCAGAAGAAATGCGGCGCAAAGCGGAGCAGAGTTCTATGCAACGCCAGGGTGAAAGCCAGGAACAACTACTAGAAGAGATCCTGAGGGAAAATTTTCCTTTCGACCTGATTGAAGAAGTAGGCAAAGGCGTGGAAGGGGCAGATTGTATTCAAACGGTGAGGAACAGCAGCGGCAAAGAATGTGGCAAGATCATTTATGAAAGTAAGCGCACAAAAGGATGGAGCAGCAATTGGATCGATAAACTAAAAGCGGATATGCGGAACCGTGGTGCGGATGTGGCCATCCTGGTGACGCAGACTTTTCCCAAAGACATGGAACGTTTTGGTGAGAAAGATGGTATCTGGTTATGTAATTTCGGCGAGGTGGGTAGCGTATCCGCCATCATCCGCCATAGCATACTGCAGGTATACGAGATCCAGAAAAGGGAGGAAAACAAAGGAGATAAAATGCAGATGCTTTATAACTATCTTACCGGCGTAGAATTTAAGGGCCAGGTAGAATCCATTGCCGAAGGTTTTATGGCTATGCGCAACAGTATTGTGAAAGAACGGATGCAAATGGAAAAAATGTGGAAGGAAAGAGAAAAACAGTTGGAAAAAGTACTCATCAACACCAGCGGTTTGTATGGATCAGTAAAAGGTATCGCGGGGGCATCCCTTGGTGACATCCCATTGTTGGATGGCGAAAGCCCCATTAATGAAATCGAATATTGAACATTAGCCTTTTATGCCACAGGACAGCCTCACCGTTGATTACATGGATTCTTCCCGGGCTTATATCCATGTGCAACACACGTCCGGCGAAGGCCAGGTTATTATGCCCGGGCCTGCCGTACAAAAAGATCCTTACATGTTGCCGCCTGCCGGGGTCATTACATTTTTATCGGTGTTTGGCGTCGTCCTATTTAAGGTGATCCGTGACGGTCATGCCGCCAGGTCGGAGCAAAAACTCAGCATGTCAAGAGGTGCCTATTCTGCAACGGAACCCATCCAACCTTTAAAATACAGCGGGAAGGACCTGAATTTTTCGGCGGGGGAATATGAACAGGTTCTCGGCAGGCATTGTAATTTTTACCAATTGCTGAACCCCGTTTGTCAAAAACGTTTCATTCAACGGGTTAAAGATTTTACAAGTAAAAAGGTTTTTATCATCCATGATGAAAAAGGCTTCAGGGAAATGCCGATCCTTGTTGCAGCAGCTTCTGTGCAATTGAGTTTCGGCCTGGACAATTACCTGTTGCCCCACTTCCGTTACATCCATATTTACCCGGAAGAATTTCTCCGGCTTCATCCGCGCCTGTGTTTCCTGGAAGGCAATGTATCCGGCAACAGCATCCGACTTTCCTGGAAACATTTTTTAAAAGGAATGCAGCACAGGGACGACGGTCAACATGTTGGACTCCATGAAATGGCACACGCGTTATACTACCAGGCATTTGTATGCGAAAACAACGTGGATTGTAATTTCAGGGATTTTTTCCACGATTTCAATGAAGATGGGAACAAGGTTTATGCAGCGGAGCAGGCTGAAACAGGTGGTCTTTACAGTGAATATGCTGTAAAAAATTTCCAGGAGTTCTGGGCGGAAAGTATCGAACTCTTTTTCGAAAAACCCCACAATTTGAAAACGAAGTATCCCACCCTGTACGATTCGTTGAAGACATTACTTAACCAGGATCCCAGCCAACAAAGCAGGCAGGTTATGTAGCCAGCCAGGTTAAGCAATTTCCATTGAACAGCAGGCCATGTACTTTTACCGCGATGGGGTTTTCTTTCCTGAATGTGCAATGGGCAGTAAATTCATTGTCATTTATCCTGCAGTCATCGATATGCATATGGGCCTTGAAATCCACGTTGCCGTCGCCATACCATTTGAACAACGCCTCCTTTACACTCCATGCCATGGTAAAAAATTTTACGGGATCATTGGTGAGCCTGGTTAGCATTTCCTGCTCTGCCGGTGCTAAAAATTTGTGGCCGATACCGAGGATCTTTTCCTGGGGGATCTCAATGTCAACCCCCACCCTATTCTGCTTACTCACAATGGCTGCAGCATAATCCCCGCAATGGGATATTGAAAAATGGTAAGCGTCATTGGGCAGAAAAGGCTTACTTGTGTCAGCTATCCGTATGAGTTCCAGCGGAAAGTCTTCGAATAACTCAAGCAGCAGGATCCTGCCGGCAAGGTGTTGCAGGCGTTTATGGGGATGACTGATGTTGTGTTGTATAGAAACACTTTGCAAAAAAAAAGACTCGGGCTCCCTGATATGCCAGACACCAAGTTTGGTAAAAGCGTTAATATTTTGTTGATAAACCAGCGGCATACCAGGCGTTAAAAAAGAAAAGTGAGACCTTAAAAAATTACTTTTACAAATAAACGAATAAAACAAGGAAACGATGATACTTAGTGACACACGCATATTGGAAGAGATTGAAAAAGGGACCATAAAAATCACCCCCTATGACCGCGAATGCCTTGGCAGTAACAGCTACGATGTGCACCTGGGTGCAGCTTTGGCCACTTATGAACATGCCGAACTGGATGCAAAAAAACATAATACCATCAAACATTTTGAAATACCCGAGGAAGGGATATTATTGCTGCCCCATATGTTTTACCTCGGGGTAACCGAAGAATACACTGAAACCCATGCCCATGTACCTTTCCTGGAAGGGAAGTCGTCCACCGGGAGGCTTGGCATTGACATTCATGCTACCGCCGGTAAAGGAGATGTAGGATTTTGCGGGAACTGGACGCTGGAGATCTCCGTGAAACAACCCGTGAGAGTTTACAAAGGCATGCCTATCGGCCAGCTGATTTACTTCCCGGTGGATGGAGAGATCGAGATTAAATACAACGAAAAGAAAAATGCGAAGTATAGCGGTCAACCTAACAAGCCGGTAGAAAGTATGATGTGGAAAAATAGTTTTTAATACTATTGTACAATGAAAAAGTTTTTACTCCTCTTTTGTTTTTTTGGGCTGGCAGGAAAAACAAAGGCGCAAAATAATGCAGATTCAATGCTCAGTTTTATCAGCGCTAATAAATCCCGTGCTTCGGTTTACCTGGTGCAGAATGATACAGTGATCGCTAAATTAAATGAGCAGAAACAGATGCCCCTGGCCAGCACGGTGAAGATCATGGTAGCTATTGAATTTGCTAAACAAGCCGGGGCAAGGGTCATCAACGAGGAAACGGAAGTGCCGCTGGTTGAGCTGGAAAAATACTACCTGCCAAACACAGACGGGGGTGCACATCCTGCCTGGATTGCCTACGAAAAAAAGCAGCAACATATCAACAACGACAAGGTAAAACTTGTTGATGTGGCACGTGGCATGATGATGTTTAGCAGTAACGCCAACACAGAATACCTGATGGACCTGCTTGGACTGGACAACGTAAAAAATAATATCCAACTGCTCAGGTTAAAAAAGCACACAGCTATCTACCCGATCGTTGCCTCTTTATTCTATTACCAGAATCCAAAAAATAAAAAAGAGGAAAACATCATTAAAGACATTAGTAAATTATCTGATGAACAATACAGCCGTTATGCCTACGAGATACATAACGCTTTAAAATACGATACACTGCTCAAATCCCGTTTCCGCCCACAAGACCTCACATTAAATATGCAAAAGTTATGGAGTCAGCGGCTGCCGGCCTCCACCACCATGGAATATGCGCAGGTAGCCAGTGTGCTCAACAACCGCAGGTATTTTGATACCGCTGCTTATGATGTACTTTCAGATATATTGGAGACGGTGATGGAAAACCCGGCCAACCAACAATGGCTGAAACATGCCGGCATGAAAGGGGGCAGCACACCCTGGGTATTAACTAAAACATTATATGCCACTACAAAGGAGGGAACAAAAATAGAGCTCGCGTATTTTTTTAATGATCTTCTTCCCGAAGAGAATACAAAATTGCAGGCATGGATGAATGATTTTGACCTAAAGATCTTAACGGATCCATCTTTCCGCTCAGGAATGGCTATGCGGCTAAAATAACCTGTATAGTTATGTGTTCAATCTCCAGATAGCAAAATTTAACACCGCTGCAAAAGATACCCAGGCGATATAGGGCACCAGCAACCAGGCAGCCGGTTTGGAAATCTTAGCAAATTTATTGATCGTAACCGCGATCATGATCCAAAGCAGCACGATCTCCAGGAATGCCCATCCCGGCTCAGCCGCATAAAAGAAAATGATGGACCAGCAGAAGTTCAATACAAGCTGGATAAAATAAAAAATAATGGCTTTGGTTTTAATTTTATGGGTTTCCACTTTTATCCATACAATATAAAAAGCAATACCCATCAAAATATATAAAGCGGTCCACACCGGGGCAAAAATCCAGTTCGGGGGATTGAAAGAAGGTTTATTGATGGTACTGTACCAGCCCCGTACGGAGGTAGAAGTAAAAGAACCGGCAAATGCACCGACCGCTAACGGTAATGCTACAGCGACAATAAACTTTATTATTTTATTCATACAAATACTTAAACATTGAGCAATACCTATTGTTCAAAAATCCTGCCTCAAATACGTCCAAACTTTTTATAGTAAGCGATCAGGAAACCCGTAACCTCGCTGTAGCTCCTGATCCCACCAGGTTGTTGATTGCTCTGGAGGAATTTTCCATACATCCACCTATAGGCGGGCTCCAGCAGGCTCCTGTGTTTCCTATTAAACGCTATCCATTCTTTAATATCCTCCTGCACTGCAGGAATCAATTCTTTACGGTAAAGTTTTGCCGCCACAGAATCTGTTTCAAACAGGTTCCTGTTGGCATAAGTAAACATATCCAGGTAAACCGAATAATGGAACAAAGTGTCTTCCGATGCAACCGCCGCCAAAAAGCCAACAAAATTGGCTTCATTTTCTTTTGCATATCCCAATTGGTGCGCCACTTCATGGCAAGCGGTGTACGGTTGCAGGAATTTGGGGATTGTCGTGTTCAGTTGTGCTTCACCGGTGAAGGGATTATAATAACCGGTAAAGCCGGCGTAATTCCCCAGTTTTCCCCACATCGATTTTTTTATAGATGGCTGGCGGTAGGCCAGAAATGGATAGGTTTCAGCCAGTTTCCGGTAGCTCCGGGAAAGCATTTTAAAAAGACCGGCATTAGAGGGATAAACGAACTTTTGATCAACTAGGGCCTGCTTGGATAGGTTGATCTTGTCGATCAAAAGGCAATTCATTTCTTTCAGTTGTTCCGGGTTATACTCCGTGGGAGGCAACCCGATCTGCCAGGCAATTCCCTTGCGGTTATAATTAATACCCCAGGCCAGGTTAAAAATGATATACATGGCGCAAAAAAGTACCAGGAACTTGTACCCGTATTTTTTGATGACCGTCAGGGGAGCCGGCCTCGTTTTGTTCCGGAAGATGTAAAAAAAGTAGCCGTTAAGTTTTACGATGATCCAACCCACCAGCAGCCCATAAAGAATATCTCCTATACTAAAAGGCAAAAAACCAAATGTATACCTTAAAAACACAGCCAGGGAGGGGAAAAACTCCCTGCTATAGCCGGATTCTGCCCTGTTTTCATCTAAGCTATAAAGCCTTATTATTAAACAAAATAGCAATAAGACAGCCGCAATCACAGCTTTTCTGTGAGTCTTCATAAGATTAAAATTAGGTATTCAGGGTGGTTCCTAAGCTTTTGCATAATAAAAAGAGCAGATTCATTGGCAATAATTAAGAATTTTGACTTACCTTCGCCGTCCTTTAAACTGAACGCAATGGCTAACAGACGGGCATTTGAGATTGCTTTTGTGGGGTTGAAGCCCGGGGTCCACGAGTTTAATTACGATTTAAACAACCAGTTCTTTATAGATAAAGGTGCCGTAGATTATACAAATGCGACTGCAAATGTAAAATTGATACTGGAAAAAAACACGGGTTTCATGCTTTTAAAGTTTGAGATCGGTGGTAAAGCAGATGTAAACTGCGACAGGTGTGGCAACCCTTTAAAAATGGATCTTTGGGACGAATTCAAGATGCTGGTGAAACTGGTGGATAATCCGGAAGAAATGAACGAACAGGAAGAAGACCCGGATGTGTTTTACCTGTCCAGGACCGAAAGTCACTTGGACGTGAGCAACTGGCTTTATGAATTTGTGACCCTGAGTATCCCGATGCAGCGGATGTGTAGCCCTGAAGAAATGGGCGGGCCGCAGTGCAATAATGAAGTGCTGCAGAAGCTAAAGGACATGGAAGCAAAAACAATGGAAAACAATGCCAATACTTTGTGGAAAGGATTGGATAAGTTTAAAGACAACTAAGACAAGAGTTTAATACATATTAATTTTAAAAAATAAAAAGTCATGCCAAATCCAAAAAGGCGCCATAGTCAACAACGCAGTGCAAAAAGAAGAACGCATTATAAAGCAGAACCAACCACGTTAAGTGTAGATTCTGCCACAGGGCTAATCCATGTGCGTCACCGTGCGCATGTGAGCGAAGGAAAATTGTACTACAGGGGTAAACTTGTAGCAGAGAAAGCGCCGTTGAAAGCTTAATTATTTTTTGCTCTAAAGAAATTGATTCCAAAATTAAAGATTGAGTAACTTCAGCCTTGATTTTGGAATTTTTCATTTAAATTTTTTCACATTATGGTCAAAATCGGACTGGATATGATGGGCGGTGACTTTGCCCCTCTTGAAGCAGTGAAAGGCATTGCCGCTTTTTTTGCAGAAAACAAAACAGCCGTTCATTTGATCTTAATTGGTGATGAAGGAAAAATAAACAGTCACCTGGCAGAACACCCATTACCAGCCGGCAGTTACAGTATTGTACATGCATCACAGGTCATCGAGATGCATGAACACCCGACCAAAGCGCTCAAAGAAAAACAACAGTCCTCCATTGCCATCGGTTTTTACCTGCTCTCGGCAGGAAAGGCAGATGCGTTCATCAGTGCCGGGAATACGGGAGCTATGATGGTTGGTGCTTTATTTAGTATCAAGGCTATCGAAGGGGTGAGCCGCCCCACTATCGGTGCATATATGCCAAGAGAAAATGGTTCGCTGGGACTTTTACTGGATGTGGGAATAAACTCCGATTGCAAACCGGAAAACCTGAACCAGTTCGCTATATTGGGTTCATTATATGCTGAGCATATCCTTAAGATCAGCAACCCAAAAGTTGGACTCGTAAACCTCGGTGAAGAAGAGGGCAAAGGCAACCTGCTTGCACAGGCCGCGTACCCGATCCTTAAAGAAAACAACCTCATCAATTTTATTGGCAATATTGAAGGCCGGGATATCCTGATGGATAAAGCCGATGTTATGATCTGCGACGGATTTACGGGCAACGTGGTACTTAAACTAGCAGAAAGTATCTACGATATCACCAAACGCCGCGACATACACGACGAACACTTTGACCGGTTCAATTTTGAAACCTACGGAGGTGTTCCCGTTCTGGGTGTGGCCAAACCTGTGATCATCGGCCACGGAATTTCCCACGCAATCGCATTTAAGAACATGATCAACATTGCCTGCCGGATGATAGAAACAGATCTTACGGGTAAGATCAAGGAAAGTTTTGCGGTGCCGGCAGAATAACATTCCCACATATCGTTTTCGTACGCCTCCCCGCAATATTTCGACAACCTGGAATCCAATTGCACAACATATATTTTTGTTGCATATTTACAATTGCAAAATTTACTCACAACTCATCGTAGGTTTTCAACTTATAACCCATAACTCATATTTCATAATTTTACTACGTGAACAACCAGGAAGCTTACAACGAATGGGCATCATCTTACAATGATGTGATCAACCTGACCCGTGATGTGGAATTAAAAGCAAAAAAGGAAATATTAGCAGCTATCCCTTTCTCAGCTGTGCTGGAGTTAGGATGTGGTACCGGCAAGAATACAGAATGGCTGCTACAAAAAGCGGGTAGTGTGACGGCTGTTGACTTCTCCGAAAATATGCTGACGAAAGCCAAAGAAAGAGTGCACAGTGATAAAGTAAATTTTGTGCAGGCAGACATCAACCAGACCTGGGATTTCGCAAAGCAAAAATTTAATCTCGTCACCTGCAGTCTTGTATTGGAGCATATCCAACACTTACAACCAGTATTTGAAAAAGCAGGAGCTGTCCTCTCCCCTGGCGGCTATTTTTATATCGGGGAATTACACCCGTTCAAACAGTATGCGGGAAGCAAGGCAAGATTTGAGAAAGAAGAAGAAGTGATGATCCTCGACTGCTACACCCATCATGTTTCCGAATTCACTCAACTGGCAAAAGAAAATGGTTTCAGTATTGTAGATCTTAACGAATGGTTTGATGAGGATGGCAGTAAGGAAATTCCGAGGATACTCACATTGTTATTCAGTAAGAATGAATAATAGTCATGGATTTATCAATTGCCCTGGCCTCCAGGGAGGATAGACAAAATAAGATGCCGAGCTTTAGCCCATTACCTTCGCTGGACAATTGAATTCAAATGAGATCCTCTATTTATTTTCATCCAGGAATTTACCTAACACCGCAATCGTTTTATCCAGGTCAGCATAACTCAATGCATTGTTCAGGAACCAACTCTCATAAGCTGACGGAGGTAAATAGATACCATTATCCAGCATAAAATGGAACAGTCTATTGAACATGGGGATGTCTGCCCTTGATGCACTCCCAAAATCTACAATAGGTTCCTTGCTGAAATGAATGCTGATCATAGAACCCAGTTGGTTGATCACATAATCTTTCCCGGAAACTTTTAGTTTTTCGTCTAATCCAATCCGTAAGTAAGTAGTTTTATCGTTTAATTCTTTGTAAATAACTGGATTGGCTTTCAGTTCTTTGAGCAAAGTATAACCAGCGATCATCGCTATCGGGTTCCCGCTCAGCGTCCCCGCCTGGTAGACATTACCCAGCGGGGCAATATGCTCCATGATCTTTTGCTTGCCACCAAATGCACCTACCGGCATACCGGCGCCGATCACTTTTCCGTAAGTAACGAGATCTGCATTGATCCCTAATGTTTCCTGGGCACCGCCGGCACCCAAACGAAAACCTGTCATCACTTCATCAAAAATGAAGACAATATTTTCTTCATCACAGATTGTCCGCAGCCCTTCCATAAATCCGGCACCCGGTAATATACAACCCATGTTTCCCGCAACCGGTTCTATGATGATAGCCGCAATTTCATTTTTATGTTGTGCCACTAACTCCTTAACTGCTTCCAAATCATTGTAAGGTGCATTCAATGTATCTGCACTTACGCCCGCCGTGACACCCGGTACAGTTTGGATATTAAAAGTAGCTACCCCGCTCCCCGCTTTCACCAAAAAAGAATCAGCATGACCATGGTAACAACCTTCAAACTTGATGATCTTATTTTTGCCGGTATACCCCCTTGCCAAACGCACCGCACTCATGCAGGCTTCTGTGCCGCTGCTTACCATCCTTATCATATCCACATTAGGGACCATGCTTTTAATGAGTTCCGCCATTTCAATTTCCAGTTCGGTAGGCGCACCATACGAGGTCGAATAGACCGCGTATTCCTGGATGGCTTTTACCACTGGTTCGTAGGCATGCCCCAATATCATCGGGCCCCAGGAAGCGATGTAGTCTATATATTCATTCCCATCTGCGTCATAGAGATATGCACCTTTTGCTTTCTTGATAAAGAGTGGTGTGCCGCCAACACTTTTAAACGCCCTCACAGGTGAGTTCACACCACCGGGAATTGACTTCTGAGCGCGAGCGAACAATGCTTGACTAGTGGAAATATTCATGTTGTATTTTTTGATTCACGTAAAGACGCAAAGTCAACAAGGAATTCTTTGCTTCTTTGCTTTCTTATTTTCTTTGCGTGAAATTTTTTAAAAATTAATCAGCCGCGCTGCGTCCTTCGCAAAATAAGTCGCTATCAAGTCCCCCCCTGCTCTTTTAATACAGGTGAGCGTTTCAATGATCGCTTTATTCTCATCGATCCAGCCCCGTTCTGCCCCAGCTTTTATCATTGCATATTCACCGCTGATATTGTACACACTAACGGGAACGTCTACTGCATTTTTTACTTCCCGCACGATATCGAGGTATGGCAGTCCTGGTTTCACCATGACGATGTCCGCGCCTTCCTCCACATCCATCACGGCTTCCTTCACAGCTTCTATACGGTTGGCAAAATCCATCTGGTAAGTTTTTTTATCACCGAAGCCCGGCGCACTATCGAGTGCATCCCGGAATGGACCGTAAAAGCAGGAAGCGTATTTGGCACTGTAAGCCATGATACCCACTTTGGTAAATCCCGCATGCTCCAATCCTTCGCGGATGGCACCGATCCTGCCATCCATCATATCACTTGGTGCAACCATATCCACCCCGGCCTGTGCATGGCTGACACTCATCTGTACCAATGCCTCCACGGTAGGGTCATTCACAATTTCACCGTTCTCTACAATCCCATCATGGCCATAAGAAGAGTAAGGGTCCAGGGCTACATCAGTCATCACATACATTTCCGGTACTGCATCTTTAATCGCCATGATGCTACGTTGCATCAACCCCTCTTTATTCCATGCTTCCTTGCCGGTGTTGTCTTTTAATTCATCTTTGCATTTTATAAAAAGCAAAACCGATTTTATGCCAAGGCTCCAGAGCTCTTTCACCTCGGCTACTGTACCGTCAATACTCCTGCGGTAATAACCAGGCATGGAAGCAATTTCTGTTACAACACCCGTACCTTCATCAATAAACAATGGCGCAATAAAGTCGCTCGGGGTAAGAATGGTTTCAGCTACCATACTCCTGATTGCCGGAGATACCCGGAGGATCCTGTTTCTTCTTTGTAAATACATCTTATTTATTTTTGATCGCTGACCTGCAAACCTTCATTAACAACTGTTTGATTTCCGTGCCCACTCCAGTTTTTCCTCTTCACTAATTTCTATGCCCAACCAATCAACGGGGTGTAAGCAAGCCTGCAATAATTTATCTTCTGCTGAACCAGGAGCCGGTTGGTAATTGTAATCGAACCGTACCGTTGGTGGAAGACTCATTAAAATACTTTCGGTCCTCCCGTTTGTTTTTAGCCCGAATATCGTGCCCCTGTCATGTATCAGGTTAAACTCCACGTACCGGCCCCTGCGGATCTCCTGCCAGTATTTATTTTCCGCAGTGAAAGGCGTTCGGCTTCTTTTTTCAACGATAGGAATATACGCCCTGACAAAACTATTTCCATTGGCCTGTTGAAACTCAAATAATTTCTCTATATCCATTTCGGCTTCGGGCCTGAGGTAATCATAAAAAATACCCCCGATGCCGCGCATTTCTTCATTGCGGTGATGATTGGCAAAATAACTGTCACACTGCTTTTTGTATTTTGGATAGAGCCCTGATCCGAACGGATCATTGGCATTTTTTAATGCCTGGTGAAAGAACCTGGCATCCTCTTCAAATAAGTAATAAGGTGTGAGGTCTGCTCCGCCGCCAAACCAGCGATCTTTAATATTTCCTTCCGCATCGTACAATTCAAAATAACGCCAGTTGGCATGCGTGGTGGGCACGAAAGGATTGGCAGGATGCATGACCAGGCTTAACCCGCAGGCAAACCATTTGGTGCCTTCGATCTTTAATTGTGAACGCATAAGGTCGGTGACCTCCCCATAAACCACGGAAGTATTCAC